>NZ_JACJPT010000042.1:0-39776 GCF_014696195.1 Sphaerospermopsis sp. FACHB-1094
AAAACAAAGCTCAAATTGTGGGAAAATTAGATTTAGCTTTAGTTAGATTTACCAGTTCCCAAAATTATCCCGTTGCTAAAATTGCTGATTCTCGGACAGTTGAAGAAGGTGCAACGGTATATAACTCTGGATTTCCTATTCCTTCTAACACAAATAGTCAACAGCGAAATTACTTCTTTTTAACATCCCAAATTACAGCTAGAGGAACGGGAGAAAATCTGGGATATGATTTATTTTTAAGTGCAAGTCCAAGACCGGGGATGAGTGGGGGACCAATATTAAACGACCAGGGAGAAGTAATTGGTATTTATGGTAAGGCTGAATTTGGCAGAAGTGAAGGCGGGTTAGCAAGAGATGGGGTTCAGGGAATACCCACGGAAAAATTCCCCAATTTAATTAGTAATATTCAAAATAATATTCCAGATAACACCCAAGCTAATACCCCTCGTAATAATCCTAGTCTTACAAATGAACCTACACCTGTTATATTTCAAAAATTAGAAGCATTATTAAAAGCAGGAAAATGGCGAGATGCAGATTTAGAAACTTGGAACTTGATGCTAAAGTTAACTAAACGAGAAAGGGAAGGATGGTTAAGAATTGAAGATGTGAAAAATTTTCCCAGACAGGAATTGCGGAAAATGGATCAATTATGGGTAAAATATAGCAATGGCAAATTTGGCTTTTCTGTACAAAAGCAAATTTGGCTGGAGTTGGGTGGTAAGTTAGATGGAGAACCTGATTTCGATACTTATAGAAAGTTGGGCGATCGCGTTGGTTGGAGAAAAAATGGTGATTGGCTCAGTTACGATAGTTACACCTTTAGTACAAATGCACCAACAGGACACCTGCCGGGTGGTGGGGGGGATGGGGTTTCAGGTTTGGGGGGTGTTGCGGAGTATTTCTCTTCTCTAGACTATAACCCATAAGCGTTATACAAGATTATAAGTATTTCTTATCAAGAAGTAAATAACCGATTTATTAGGCTTTGGGGATTTCATTACCTGTTAGGCAGTTGGTGTAGTATACCTGTAGTAAATTTGTGGGTTGGTATGAGTAAAAAACCTAACATAAACGTCAGGTTGCGCTGTTGCTTAACCCGACCTACAAAACATAGATAAAGTATTACCTGATACAGAAATATAGCGGTATGCACTTGAATGAGATACAGAATTTACCTAAAAAACTATACACTCTCATGACTTTCAACTCTGTTCCCTATTCCCTGTTCCCTGCTATAGCAGAAGCTTAAATTACCCTTTCCTAATGATCAGATTTTAAGACCCCAACATATATAATATACCCAATAGATATCTCCAGAAAAGACATTATGGAACTTATTTATGGGGGCAGGTCGAAGCTTATGGAATATATAGATGTCTGATTTTTCCGTTAAATTATCGCCCATAAGCTTCGCCCCTACAACTTATGACAAATTAATACATTATTAATACATTATATTTTGGAGAGGTCTAATATACCCAGAACCCCGACTTCTTTAAGAAGTCGGGGATCTAAAGTAGGACTAAATACTCATTAACGACGAATTTTTTTGGCTATACCAGGCCAATTTTGATCACCTTTTTGAATATTTCCAGGAATGTCTTTTTCCCAGCGTTTTTGAGTGTCTAAATTAACATTTAAGTACAGCTTACCGTTGACAATTTTCCAGGCATTAGGATCAATAGGTGCAGTATATCCTCTACTGACAGCCCAAGCACAAAATCCTCCATATTGAGGAGCGTATTTTTCAGGATTTTTAATAAATAAATCGCGGTTTTCGGCTGTGGAAAATCGCCAATTTACATCCTGCCATTTGTGGGTAAAATTACTATTACCTGGAATTGCCTTTGCTTGTTGAAAATAAGCAACGGCATCAAAACCTTTTAAAACAAAAGAGTCTTGGACATTGAACACTTTACTAGCGAGTTTTAAAGGGGCATTAGCGGGGATATTTTGCCCTTGAATAGCATTTGGATCAAAATTACTATTATCAGTAGGTTTAAGGCTGGAAGTTAGGGTTGCGTTGGTAGAATCAGAACTACAACCTGAAGCTAATCCTACTATGAATATTGAAGATGTGATGAAGGCGAGAAAGTGTTGGTGATTCATAGAAATGTTTATTTTTCTAGCGAAATATAAAACTCCTTGTAGGGACAATTCATGAATTGTTTCTACATGAATTGTTTCTACATGAATTGTTTCTACATGAATTGTTACCACAAGTCTAATAGAAAGATGGAAAAGTGGCAAGAATTAATTTCTAAGAAATTCTCGGCCATTTACCTATCCATTCGCCACCGCGAAAACGCCACCGGGGAAATAATAACCGCATGACTACCCAAGCAGATAAGTAAACTGCTAACCACACTAAACCATAATGTGAAATAAATCTGGTTAGGTGAAATTCGGTTTTAGGAATATGAGGTAAACCGATATTGGCAATTATTAAACCTAGAAATACCCCTTCTATAACTCCTGCATAAAGTTGAAATATTCCCGGCCAGTCATGGTCCCAGAGATATTTTTGCAGAAAATCGTATAGGATATCCCAAGCTATGCCAAATAAACCTACATAAAACACAACCCAAAAGTAAACTAAGTTGGAAGCAATGCCTAAATATCCTTGATAAAAAAGCAGGGAAACTAACATTCCCACTGTTGCTAATAAAAAAATTCGCGTTTGCCAGCGTCCGAATAAAGTTGGAGTCATAATGTTGTTAGAAGTGTGGTTAAAGTGTGGTTAGAAGTGTTGTTAGAAATAATGTAAATTAAGGTTTTTGAAAGCAATTAAGGCTTTTGATTCAATGCCCATTTTAACCATTGCCAAAGGGAATAAATTCCTTGAATATAGCGGACTCCTGGAGCTTTTACAGCCGCCAAAGCCTCGATAGAACGATGGGCAGCATATTGTAGTCCTAAAAATGTGTCTACGGGGGCGTAGGGACCGCCTAAGGTGATAATTCCTGCCCCATATATGCGAGAACGATTATTTCGCAGTTTTTTGATTTCAAAGTTGTTTTCTACATGAAAACGTCCTTCTGGGTTAAAATCTAGGTCGTAATGCAGTATTAGGTCTTTTAAAAATGGACTTTCTAAAGGGTTAGAAACTAATCCTGTACAGTCAATCACAAAATCAGCAATTAGGGTTTTTGGACCTTTGGCAGTGTTTATATGAGTAACAACTTGACCTTGGGAATTACGTTCTAGTTTGCTGACTTCAGCATGACGAATTTCATACCATCTGTTGGCTATTCCTTGACGAACAATGTCGCGCCATTTTTTGCGACTAGCTGTGGTTGTTCCCCCCCAAGCCTGTAATAATTCCCGTCGTCTTAACGGGTCAGCGGCTTCTAGCATTGTTCGCATATCACCGCCCCAAGTTCCTTTTGGCCAGTTAAAAGGTTGAAATTCCCAGTCATTTTCTACGTAGCGTTTAGCTTGCTCAAATTGATTACCTTTGCGCGGTTCTCGGTTTAAATGAATTACTTGAATATGTTTCATTTTTCGGGCTTCATAGAGTCTTTCTAATATTTGTGAGGCGACAATTCCTGACCCTCGAAGGATAATAGTACCGCCTTTTTTTTCTAATTGTTGGTAAATATGATCATGGGGTTCATAACCTTGAACTACAGTTCTCTTATTTCCTGTTTCTTGGGGATATTGTTGACGATATTTTTCCAGGTCTGGTAATAGTTTAATTGCGGGATAACCTGTGCAGAGATGGACGTATTTAGCTAATAAAAATTGGTGATTTCCGTCTTCTTCATCAGAAGTGGAATATGCAATACAATAACGCCCGTCTTCTGTTTGTCGTAGACTGCGAATACTGCCATATTCTAACATTTTACCCCAACCAATGCGATCGCCTTCCCTATCCATAGACTCAAATACATCTTTACCGCGAGGGGTGTAAGTATCTGCATAAACAGGTTCGGCGAAAACTTGCCACAAAAATCCTAAAGCTGCACCAACTTGTCCAGAAAAGAAGGATCTCCAAGCATCTCTTAAAGCATATCCTGGCCACCCCCAAATATTATCAGGACAGGAATCTGAACCAGAACGAATCCTTTTATATCGGGGAATTTGACAGTTTCTCAGTAGGCTTTCATAGCGTTTATAAGGTTTGTCTTGAACACTCAAAACTTTAATATTTTCTGGTTTAACTCCCGCAATTCTCAACATATCCACCCAAACAAAACTGCCCATTCCTCCCCCACAGGCTACATATTCTGTTTCTCTGACTGAAACACCACTCCGACGAATAGCTTCTAAGGAAACTTTTTCTGCATTCCAAAAGTTGAGATTATAGGGAAAACCCGCGGGTTGACTAGGTAGAGCGTTAGGAGTTTGCTGTTCTAAAGCATCTGTATAAGGATTAAAGATGATAGTTGATGGAGAATCTGTTGATTTCTGCACCCTAGATGCAGGAATAATCTCAGATTGGGGGTTAAAAATTGTGGACGTATTTTCAAATACAGACGTACTTTCAAATACAATGGTAGCATCGTCATCGCTCTGGAGGATAACGGTAATAGTGTAATTACTTATTCCCAGTATATCCCCACTTTTTAACGTCCGACGTTCTTTAAGTAGTTTTTGACCGTTGATTCTAGTACCATTGGTACTTTTGTCTTCTAAATAAACCTGATTGTTTTCTAAGGTAATTTGAGCATGAAACTGAGAAATTTCTCTATTAGAGTCTAATAAAACTACAGGAGCAACGGTTTCACCATTGATAACCGCAGGAAGTTGGGTCATTTTTCGTCCGATAGCTACTGGCAGGTTAAAAACCTGTTCTTCTGGCTCCTGTGTCAGTTTATTTTCGGAAATCAGTTTGATTTGCATGGTTTCAATTTTAGCTTTTAGAACTTGATATCATATTACACATCTTGTGAAAATTATGGTAGGGACAATTCATAAATTGTCTCTAGAACAGGTTTCAAGTTATACAGATTTAATGACTACAAGAGGTCTATTGATAATACAAAAGTTCTGATCTCAAATCAGCCACAGTATTGAAAGTTGAAGGAAGCAAATTCTGACGTAGAATGTATAATCTACCCGGTCTTAGCCCGGAGAGTGTCAACAAACTAGGTTATTTCCACAGTGATTAATGAAATTTTAGTAAAAATCCGTGCTGTTCTCCTGCAAGATCAACGTTCACCTTTAACTTTTAGTGTCCCTAATTTCCTATCAATTATTCTGTTTAGTAGTCTAGTAGTGACAAGTTTAATATGGGTAATAAGTGAACTTAAATGGTTACAAAATAGTGAGTTAAGCATTTATGATCAGATGTTGCGTTCGCGCCCTCCAGAACCTCCTGATAACAGAATTTTATTAGTGACAATTACTCAAGAGGATCTGAACAGGGAAAAATGGCCTTTATCCGATCAAACTATTAATAAATTACTAAAAAAATTAGAGTCTTATCAACCCCGTGTCATTGGGTTAAATATTTATCGCCATGAACAAAAAAATTTAGCTGCTAATCTCAAAAAGCAAAATCAAATTATTGCCACTTGTTTATTAAGTAATATTGACAGATCAGAAGTTGCCCCACCTGCCAATTTTCCTATAGATAACATCGGTTTTGATGATGTAGTGACCGATAACGCAGTTGATCAAGTTATCCGTCGTGGTTTATTATTTGTTGATTATACAACAGAAGATCATCAATGTAAAACTAGATTTTCCTTTGCTGCTTTATTAGCTATTATTTATTTAGAAAAACAAGGTATTGAATATAGCTTTACTGAAAAACAAGAATTACAAATAGGTAAAACTATATTTTCCCGCTTATATAAAGACGCAGGTAATTATCAAGATACAGATGACGATGGCTATCAAATTTTATTAAATTACCGTCACCCGAATCACCTAGCCCAACAAGTTACTCTCACACAAGTTCTCACAGATCAAGTTAACCCCAATTGGGTAAAAGATCGCTTAGTAATTATTGGAACTACTGCCGCTAGTGTACATCCTGGTTACTATACACCTTATAGCAATTTATCAGACCAACCAGCGAGAATGCCTCGTGTTTTTATTCATGCCCAAATAGCCAGCCAAATTATTAGTGCAGTTCTCGATAATAGACCTATAATATATTACTTTCCAGATACTTATGAATGGTTATGGATTTGGATTTGTTCTATTGTAGGTGCTATTGTAGCAAGGCAATGGCGACATCCTTTACTATTAATAATAGTAGAATTTTTTATTATTGTTAGTATTGTAGGAATTGCGGCTGGTTTGTATTTGCAAGCAATATGGATACCTTTATTTACTCCTTCTTTAGCTTTAGTTATTACTAGTGTTGCTGTCATGGGTTACACGACTTATCAAACTCAAAAACAAAATCAAGCTATTCTGCTGCAAGTTGAAAAACAACAAGAAGCTATTGCTCAAATCAGCTTAATATTGGATCAATCGACACAACTGCCATCGGATTTTAACAACTTTGATTTTTCAGAAATATCAACATTCAAAACTGATGATTTACTTTTAGCAGGGCGTTATAAAATCTTAAATACCCTTGCTTCTGGTGGTTTTGGATGTACTTATTTAGCAGAAGATACACAACAAAAAGGTAATCCTATTTGTGTAGTTAAACAATTAATGCCCGCCCGTAGAGATACAAGATTTATGGACGTTGCCCGTAGATTATTTAATACGGAAGCGGAAATTTTAGCAGTAGTGGGAAAACATGATCAAATTCCTAAATTGTTTGCTTCTTTTGAAGAGAATAAAGAATTTTATTTAGTTCAAGAATATATTATTGGACATACTTTAAGTGAAGAACTACCCCCAGAAACAGGTGTTAAAAGTGAAGCTTATGTTGTAGATATGTTGAAAGAAATTTTAGAAATTTTATCATTTATCCATCAACACCGTGTAATTCATCGGGATATTAAACCTACAAATATTATCAGACGTACTCAAGATAATCGCTTGGTGTTAATAGATTTTGGTGCTGTCAAATTAATTCAACCACGAATAGAAGGAGAAACGGAATTAGCTACTGTTGCTATCGGCACAAGAGGTTATTCACCACCAGAACAATTTGCCGGTCATCCCCGCTTATGTAGTGATATTTATGCTTTAGGTATGATTGGTATTCAAGCTATTACAGGTATACCTCCCCAAGAACTACCAGCAAATCCCGAAACTGGTAATATTATGTGGCGAAACAGAATTAATGTTAGCGATGAATTAGCAAGGATTTTAGATAAAATGGTTTGTTATCATTTTGGCGATCGCTATCAGTCTGCTACCGCAGTTATTCAAGATTTGAAGTCATTAATAATTCGTAATTCGTAATTCGTAATTCGTAATTGGCAGCATCCCAAATGCGTAAATTTATTTTTATCTATGGAAATAATACGCCCCAAGACTTAATATGATTGAACCGCAAAGGGCGCAAAGGACACAAAGGTAAGAAAGTTTAAGAGATTTTTAGTGTTGCTGTGGTTATTTTTTGAAAATTGGGATGCTGCCTCGTAATTTGTAATATGAATTACTACTTTGTATATAGTAGAAGTTATTATCGATACTTTTGCTTGTGTAAATCTTGTCTAAGTCTTATATATATATATATAAATATATAATGCAAATTTTTACATTAAACTATGCAAATAATACATAAATAAATTTCTATGTTTACGATTAGAAACTATTACGATTAGAAACTATAATGAATATTATTTTTTTGTTAAGGTTCTCCCAAAAGGAAATTTGAGTAACTTTCAAAACATAAATGGTATCAAAAATCACGTTATTACAATAAATAATGTGAAGTAATTCGGTGCATAGGAACAAAAACAAGTGTTGAAGAAATTTGTGATGATTGGGGTTTTAACCCTATGTTTGTTAGTATTCCCACTCATGGGTAATGCCTTAGCCCAAGGAACAAATACACCAACTGCTCCTGATACTGGAGATACGGCATTTGTGCTGATCTCATCGGCACTGGTATTGTTGATGACACCTGGATTAGCATTTTTTTATGGTGGGTTTGTGCGATCGCGCAATATCCTCAACACCTTAATGATGAGTTTTGTGTTGATGGCCATTGTCGGAGTCACCTGGGTTTTGTGGGGTTATAGTTTGTCCTTTGCTCCTGGTTTACCCTTCATCGGTGGCTTACAGTGGTTAGGGTTAAACGGTGTCGGTTTAGAAACAAGCGGATATTTGCAAGGTTCAGCCCCGGAAGAAATAGTTTCTTATGCGGGAACAATACCCCATCAAGCATACATGATTTATCAAGCCATGTTTGCAATTATTACTCCAGCCTTAATTTCTGGGGCGATCGCCGAACGGATGAGTTTCCGCGCTTATTGCTTATTTGTGCTATTGTGGTCAACCTTTATCTACACACCCCTAGCGCATGCGGTCTGGGCAAAAGGTGGATTTTTGGGCTTATACGGTGGTTTAGGCGCTCTTGACTTTGCTGGTGGTACAGTAGTGCATATTAGTTCAGGAGTTTCTGCACTGGTAGCAGCCACAGTTCTCGGACCTCGGAAAAACCACCCAGATCGTCTGAGTCCACCCCATAACGTCCCCTTCATTTTATTAGGTGCTGGCTTACTTTGGTTTGGCTGGTTTGGCTTTAACGCTGGTAGCGCCTTATCTGCGGGTAGTATTGCCACAGTAGCCTTTGTTGCTACCAACACCTCAGCCGCCGCTGGTGCGTTAATGTGGCTAATTTTAGAAGCAACCCTGAGAGGAAAACCCACCGCCGTAGGTGCTGCTACAGGTGCAGTAGCAGGTTTAGTTGGTATTACTCCCGCCGCAGGATTTGTCACACCCTTAGCAGCAATATTAATAGGTTCTATTACTTCTCTTGTTTGCTTTTATGCTGTAAGCTTCAAGCACAAATTGAATGTAGATGATGCCTTAGACACCTATCCTGTACATGGTGTGGGTGGAACATTAGGAGCAATTTTAACCGCCATCTTTGCTAGTACCGAAGTCAACCCAGGCGGGAAAGATGGGCTATTACGTGGTAATTTTGGGGAAATATTTGTAGAATTGGCAGCGATCGCCATAGCTTATATCATCGCGGCTGCTGGTACATGGATCATCCTCAAATTTATTGATGCTACCATTGGTCTGCGTGTAAAAGAGGAAGCAGAAAACCAAGGTTTAGATATCCACGAACACGGAGAAGAAGGTTATAACTCCGAGTTTGGCGATCGCATTAACGTTTATAGTGATAGGTGATAGGTGATAGGTGATAGGTGACTGGTGACTGGTGACTGGTGACTGGTGACTGGGCTATTAATCTTCCCCATCTCCCCATCATTCTACCTCCCCTGTTTACTCAACAATTGGTTATTTTTTATTTGCAAGTCCGTGAGATCCCCAGCTTCTTCAAGAATTTGGGGACTTTATCATTTAAGATTCAAAGGCCAAATTACTAAATTTTTGTAAACTTGATGTAAATTGAACTTACTCGGCATTAACTGACCACAGAATAAATTTTCAAGGTTTAATTTTGAATTTTTAATTTTTTAATCGTGTCCACTTCCGCAAAACCATTTCCAATCTGGGGATTTTTCTTACTGGTGACAAATGGTATCCTGATGTTAGCCATCATTTTACTGATTTGGCGACAGCAGAAATTGACCACCGCCTTTGCAACTAGCACTCCCCCACAACCAGTCAACCTCAACCCTCAAAACCAAGCTTTCATACCAGAGTTAGGACCACGTCATAAACTAAATTACCAACAATGGCTAAAAATTCTTAAACAAGAAGCCAAAGTAGCAGCCGAAAAACCGCCAGAAAAATTAACCATATTAGCTGGAGACTCTTTAAGTTTATGGTTTCCACCTGATTTATTGCCAGAAGGCAAAAATTGGTTAAATCAGGGAATTTCTGGTGAAACTAGCGAAGGATTATTAAAAAGATTAGAGTTATTTGACCGTACCAAACCAGAAGTCATTTTAATCATGATTGGCATTAATGACATGATTCGCGGCGTAGGTGATGAAGAAATTTTAGCCAATCAAAAACAAATCATCCGTTATCTACGGAAAAAACACCCCAAAGCCAAAATTGTTCTACAGTCGATTTTGCCACATGGGGGAGAAGAAGCAACTTGGGAAGGACGGGAAAAACTATTAGCTATTCCTAACAGTCGTATTCGCAAGTTAAATGAGGAACTAGAAAAAATAGCGAATCAACAAAAAATTAAATATGTTAACTTACATCCCTTGTTCACTGACAAGCAAGGTGATCTGCGTCGAGAACTTAGCACCGACGGTTTACACCTCAATTCCCAAGGTTACACAGTCTGGCGCACTGCATTGCAGATTTACAATGAACAGGGAATAGGGAACAGGTGACAGGTGACAGGTGACAGAAAAGAAATCATCACTGTCATTATCTCAAAGAGTGTTTAAATGTGATAACTGTGGCTTTGAGATTGACAGAGATTTAAACGCTGCGATTAATTTAAAACAAGAAGCGGTCAGATTGATCGTGTTAGCCTGTGAACTAGATAGTGCCGACACTTCTAGGGTTAAACAGGAAGAAAAAGCCAACTTTTGTTAGCATTAGTTAGCTTTTTTGTATCGGACAATATTAGCTTTTGCCTATTGCCTATTGCCTATTGCCTATTGCCTATTCCCTATTCCCTATTGCCTTCTTTCCCAGTCCCCAATCACCAATCACCACATTAACTGAATTGTGTCTTGGCAAGAGAAAATAAGAAATATTGATTTTAGCAGACAACACAAAATGGATACCAAAGCTTTTAAACGTAGCCTCCAACATTCAGAAAATTACAATCGGAAAGGATTTGGACATAAAGCAGAAGTGTCCACTCAGTTGCAGTCTGAGTATGAAAGTAGCTTAATTCAAGAGATACGCGATCGCAACTACATCCTTCAAAGAGGTAATGTTACTATCCGACTAGCACAAGCATTTGGATTTTGCTGGGGTGTAGAACGTGCCGTAGCAATGGCCTATGAAACTCGTCAGCACTTCCCCACAGAACGCATCTGGATCACCAACGAAATAATTCACAATCCTTCTGTGAACCAACGGATGCAAGAAATGGAAGTCCAATTTATTCCTGTTGAAGCTAATAAAAAGGACTTTTCTGTTGTCGATCAAGGTGATGTAGTCATTCTGCCCGCCTTTGGTGCCAGCGTCCAAGAAATGCAAATTTTACATGATAAAGGTTGCCAAATTGTTGATACAACTTGTCCTTGGGTTTCCAAAGTTTGGAACACAGTTGAAAAACACAAAAAAGGCGAATTTACCTCAATTATTCACGGTAAATACAAACACGAAGAAACCGTTGCTACCAGTTCCTTTGCAGGTAAATATCTGATTGTTTTGAATTTACAAGAAGCCGAATATGTGGCTAACTATATCCTCAATGGTGGCAACCGTGAGGAATTTTTAACCAAGTTTGCTAAAGCTTGTTCTGCTGGATTTGATCCTGACAAAGATTTAGAAAAAGTGGGTATTGCTAACCAAACAACCATGCTCAAAGGTGACACCGAAAAAATTGGTAAACTCTTTGAGAAAACCATGATGCAGAAATATGGACCCGCTGCATTAAATCAACATTTCCAAAGTTTCAACACCATCTGCGACGCTACCCAAGAAAGACAAGATGCCATGTTGGAATTAGTCGAACACAATTTAGATTTAATAGTAGTAATTGGTGGATTTAATTCCTCGAATACTACACAATTACAACAGATAGCTTTTGACCGCAATATTCCTTCCTATCACATTGATAGCGTTGAGCGTATTCTCTCAGCTAACGCCATCGAACATCGGCAATTAACTGGAGAATTGACAATAGCAGAAAACTGGCTACCGGAAGGAGAAATAGTTGTTGGTGTCACCTCTGGAGCTTCTACACCTGATAAAGTTGTAGAAGATATCATTGAGAAAATTTTTGCTTTAAAAGCAAACTGGTAAGTAGATCAACATAATTAAACATAAAATGTTGAAAAGCTAGATACCCGACTTTTGACAGAAGTCGGGTATCTGGATATTACGCTAGTTTCCAATTACCAATCACCGATCATCAATCACCAGCTATTTGGCATTTTGGCAATCATCCACTAAAGTAACCTGATATATTACAGAAATTACCAAGATGTTTTTCATTATTATACCTTGGACGGGTTAAAACCCGTCTCTTTTGTCATTGTAATATTTGCCATTTTGGCAGAAACTGAAAAATTAATTGTGCTATATTGATCAAAATTGCAGAGATTAATCTATGAATCAAACAATTTACACGGTTTAAATTACCGTTTTTATTGTTGATGTCATTGACAATCCTGACAACCTATTGAATGTTATTTCTACTATTTTTTTTATATTCCAAGGTGTATTGCCACTTTCAAGCTATTAGTGCGGACGGGATAACCCCCGTCCTTTTTTATTTGGGGTAATAACTGAATTTTTGGCAACCGGATCATCTATTATCAGTTTTTCGCATATTTGCATACATCCTCTGGGAAGATGCAGCCACAAAACCAGACAGGTTAAATTACTTTGGGATGTTGTTATGCACTGGATTTATAGCGAGGTTTGGTTAACCACCAAACCTTTTTTGTGTGTCAACATTAAGACCCACATTCCGCACTTCAAAAAGTAGTATGATTTAACTACAGTGACGGTCAATTAAAACTGATGATTTTAACAATTACGTATCAAGTACAAAGGGGATATCTATCATTTAATACTCATAGGAATAGGAAAAATTAACCAACTTATATCTAAAGTATTAAAATATCTAAAGTATTAAAAACCAATGACTGATGATTACTCTCCTGCTTACCGATGGGAAATTTTCCACTACACCCCGTTTTATGGTAAAAATTAAATTGACAACAAAAAACATCAATATTAATCATGAGTCTAATTTGGCAAGTTGATTTTTATCGCAGTCCCCAAAAAGATACAGCAGGACAGATATTATGGGATTTATTGATTTGTGATCCAAGTCGTAACTTTGAATATATCGCTACCTGTCCCCAGTCACAAGCAAATTCAAATTGGTTAACAGAACATTTTAAACTAGCAGCTAAGGAAAAATTACCTGATATTATTCAAGTTTTTCGTCCTCAAGCTTTAAGTTTAATTACAGCAGCAGCGAATAATTTAGAAATTGAAATTGAAGCTACCCGTCGCACTCAAGCGTTAAAACAATGGTTGCAAGAAAAGCAATATTCCTTAGTTATTGATAAACCACCACCAACACCATTACCAGAAAATCTCTGGGGTGAAGAATGGCGTTTTGCAAATATTCAAGCTGGTGATATTATTGATGAATTTGCAGATCGTCCGATTCCTGTTTTACAAATACCAGAATTTCTACAACCAATTAATTTAGGTTTAGCTTCAACTGTTCCTATTCCCGGTGTGATAATTTATGGTGGTAGACAATCTCTGCGTTTTGCAAGATGGTTACAAGAAACTAACCCTGTGAGTTTAAATTATATTCCTGGTTCACCTGATGGGTTAATTTTAGAAGCAGGTTTAGCAGATAGATGGATTTTAGCAACTTTTGAAGATGCAGAAGTTACAGCAGCAGCAAAAGTTTATGAACAACGCAAACAATTAAGTAAAGGTTTGCATTTTTTATTGGTACAACCTGATGATTCAGGGATGACTTTTAGCGGTTTTTGGTTGTTAAAAGAGGAACAGTAAAATTATTTGTAATGCAAGTCAATATTCTGACTCCTGACTCCTAAATTCTGAAATTATTTCCTCAATTCGTGCATACTTCTGACAATTTTGGTAACTATATTTCTAGGTGCAAATCTCACGGATCTAGCTAATATTTGATTTCTAATTCCGGGAATAGCAATAGTTTTATTTGCCATTAAACTATCATAACCAATTTTAGCCACACTTTCAGTTGTCATCATCCTATTAACATGAGAAATTTTTGATTCTTCCATTGCTGCGGATTTTTGAAATTTGGATGCAGTAGGACCAGGACAAAGTGCGGTGACAGTGACACCTGTACCTTCTAATTCATTAGCGATCGCCTCTGAAAATGATAACACATAAGCTTTACTAGCAAAATAAACCGCCATCAAAGGACCAGGTTGAAATGCAGCAACAGAAGCAACATTTAATATCTTCCCATGTCCTTGACTAATCATATCCTTGAGGAATAATTTAGTTAAATGGGTGAGACTGACAATGTTAATTTGTAACAATTTCAGTTCTTGTGTCAGGTCAGTTTCGCTAAATACTCCATAAGTACCAATTCCAGCATTATTCACTAATACATCAATCTTAATTCCTGCTGTTTGTAACTCGTTAAATATTTCCTCTGGAGATGTAGATATAGATAAATCCTTAACTAATATTTTTACAGAGATACCCAATCTATTAATAAAATCATCAGCAATTGTTATTAACTTTTCTGCATCTTTATCTATCAACACCAAATTGTAACTATGTCTAGCAAAAATATAAGCTAATTGATAGCCAATTCCGTGTGCTGACCCTGTAACAAGTACATTTTTTTGTCGAGATTTATGTTGATTTTCCATTTGATTTAATAATTAATTTTACTTTTGTTTATGCGAATTACCATTAAAATAACATTATGCAAAATGAAGTTTGTAACAATTACATTAACTTTATTAGTTATCAATTTGAAAATCTGTATTTTTTGATTCATTATTGATTGACAAATGTTTATAAAACATGAAATACTAATTATTGTTTTCATTAATTGTTTAATTAAATACAGATATGCAAGCAAGTTTTTTAAGTGCAGTTGTTCTACCTCTATCCTTAGCGATCATTATGTTAGGGATGGGATTATCTCTTGTCCCTGAAGATTTCCAACGAGTAACAAAATATCCCAAAGCAGTCGCTATTGGTTTGTTCAGTCAATTAATTTTGTTACCTATTATTGGTTTTATCATTGCTAAAGTTGTACCGATGCAACCTGTAATTGCAATGGGGTTAATGATAGTTGCATTGTGTCCAGGGGGAGTATCATCAAATATTATTACCTTTCTTGCTAAAGGTGATGTTGCACTTTCTGTCACTCTCACTGCTTTTAGTAGTTTAATTACAGTGTTTACAATTCCCATTTTTGGCAACCTTGCATATCAACATTTTATAGGTGAAAGTGCTACCATTGCTTTACCTATTTTACCGACAATCTTACAAATTTTTATCATGACTATTGTTCCTATTTCTATGGGAATGATAGTGAGAAAATTGTTTCCTCAATTTGCAATTTCTTTGGAAAAAGTAACCAACCGTCTTGCAGGAGGATTATTAGCTTTAATTATTCTTTTGTTAGTTATTCGTGAGTGGGAAAAACTACCTGGTTTTATTGTTCAAGTCGGTGTTGCTGTTGTTTTGTTGAATACTATTTCTATGTTTTTGGGGTTTTATGTGAGCAAACTTTTAAATCTAAAACCTGCTCAACAAATCTGTATAGCGATTGAAGTCGGGCTACAAAATGGTACACTGGCTATAGCTATTACTGCGGGGATTCTGAATAATCCTGATATGGCCATACCGGCAGCAGTTTACGCTTTATATATGTATGTTACAGGTCTTCTGGCTATTTTGTATGGGAGAAAGTTAGCTGAAATTCAATCTGCATAATTTATCATCGTTGGGGTTAAACAACATATTGCTTCCCCACCGAATCGGTATTTTATTCAGTTTTCTAACTTAATGGTTCTGTAAAACCAAACTTGTTAAAAATCCAATGATACCATTCTTGATGAGTGGTAATAAAGGTTAGTGCTGTTTCTAAGTCAACATCTAAATCTTTGTTATAAATACTAACAATTAAATCATATATTAAATCAAATAAAATTCTATCTTGTCTATTGAATAAAATAAACTTCCCATTGGTACTATTTTCTAGTTGTTTAATTCTTTCTCTCCCCACTTTACCCGTAATTTCTTCTTGACGTTCATCTCTGATTAAAATAAACTGGGAATTAGGATTATTAATAACTAATTGATTAAAATTACTAATGCGAGTAGTAAAGGAAGTACCACTAACTTCTAAAAATGCCATTACATGATATTTAGTTCCTCTTTCTATCACAATATGTTCTGGTAATACCTTTTTACCAAAACGATATTGTGTTAATTTGAATGACTGAATGTGAGTTAAAGCTTCAGCAATATTCCTCAATTTACCCATATCATCACTATCACTAATAATAATTGCGTTATGATATTTATTTTCTAATTCTGTACGACGTTGTTTGAGATATTCAATTACTGGATTTTCAGAACTGCTAGAATTGACATTTTCACTCGGTGAATATTTTGCTAAATTTGATAATTTATCCTGTAAGGTGCTAAAATCAGCAGTCTTAGATAATTGAGTACCTTGAATTAATTGGTTTAAAACTTCTATGATTGTATTTTGCTGTTGTTGTAAAAATTTTAATTGTTGTTCTATTTTTTCATTTTGATCTAATTCTCTAATTGCTTTTCTCTCATCTGGTAAAGGAATATTGTTCACCCTCAAATCATAGTATTTAGCAGCACGGTTTAAAGCAGCACGAATGGGTGTTTTACTTAAAATATCTTCCAAATCTTCAGACGTAAATAACTGTTCTAAGGAAATATCTAAAGTTTGCATTTTTACTTTGAGAATAGCTTTAATTTCTCCTTCGGTCAGTTGACGCAAAGCAATTTGATATTGCGATATTCTCCCAATAATAGATTGATCAAATGTTGTTTGCAACTTTTCCCATCTATCAGGAAATAAGTTCAAAATAATTAAACTATTGGGAACATGAGTAAAAATCTCTTTTATTGCTTCCCCAAAATTCCATAAAATATCTTGGTTGTGAGGAAGTCCTAAACCTTCTAATTGATCAAAAATAATAATTAGCGGTTCATCTAAAGTGGATAATTTACCTAACACGGAAATTGCTTCTAAAGAAAATGCTTCTTTACTAATTTCCTCTCCCCAATTTGGTAAATCCACCTTTTCTGCTTCTTCATCAGTTAACATATTTCCTGCTAACCAACGAGTGCTAATATTTCTGTAGTTATAATCTGTATAACTGCAATATTTTACCATTCCTTTAATGATAGATAAAGCAAAACTTCCTGCTGCGTAATTATTCATCCACCATTCATTAATAGTCTTTTCTATATATTGCCAATATTCCCGTTTACGTTGAGTATTGTCTTTACCTAAAGCATTGATGTCATGATCTTCTAAATCATATAAAGCTTTTAAAATATCTATGTCTTTTTGTTTGACTTCTCTATCAGATAAACTAACTATTTTTCTAAAGGTGTTAATCATTAAAGAATCTAATTGATTTAAATTTCCTACCTTTTCAACCAAAGATTCTAAAATTCTACTGTAGATATGATAAAGTATAGATTGAAAATTATTAGGTTGCCGAATAAATAATAATCGGTTGCTTGTTAATCTTTCATGGGTAAGTCGCATCATTAAATGAGTTTTCCCTGTTCCTGGTTCTCCAATAACAACAACTCCTTTACTTTGATGATTGGGATCTAATTTGATGTTATTTAATGCAGTTTGTAAAATCTGAAATTGTTGATGATAAGTATCAGGATAATCGGGATGATTTTGGAATGGTGTATCAACGCGACTACTACTAAATGGGTTAGGTTGTTTTTTCAGATTTTCTAACATGATTCTTTGATAAAGATGATAGGTAAATATGGCATCATAACGCGCACTATGCGCCATATCAGGATTAAAATATAGATGATTATGATCTTTTAAATTCAAATATTTACACAAATATTCTAAAGAATAACTTTCTAAATTTGGGAAACAGTCTTTAGCTAAAATCCAAGTACAATCAAACTTTAATTTATGTTGTAAGTTCTGCCAGGATAAACCAACTTGTTGGCAACTGTGTTTGAGGATTTCTATATCATGTTCTGCATAGTGACAGATGATTTTTTTATCTTCAACAATAGTCAAAAATTCTGTTAATAAAGTTTTCAAACTTTTGGTATTGAGAACATTTTGAAAGCCATGATAACTACCATCACAAAAACCTTCATAAATTACCACACCTTGACTATCAACTATCGCTAATTCCGTAAGATATGGCTTACCTTCAGTATCTAAAATAACGAAATCCATATTGATGAAACTCTGAGTATTGTTTTAACGCTTGTGATAATTACATCATAAGCTATAAAATACTCAGTAGGCAATTAAACAAATACAGTAAATTTCATTTTAGTTATGTAAAATTTAAAACTCCCTTAGCGGGCAAGATGCCCGTACCACAAGAGTGTTATAATTTGTATCTATAACTTGATTAACCTAGAGTTTCCTATAAATCTTACTTTCTCTTTGCGCCTTTACGCCTTTGCGTGAGACAATCATTTATAATTTCTGATAACTTCAGCAACAGACCAAGCTTGAGCGATCGCACCTCTAGGAGTATGGGGTGCATCACCATCAAAAAT
Source organism: Sphaerospermopsis sp. FACHB-1094 (assembly GCF_014696195.1). Lineage (NCBI taxonomy): Bacteria > Bacillati > Cyanobacteriota > Cyanophyceae > Nostocales > Aphanizomenonaceae > Sphaerospermopsis > Sphaerospermopsis sp. FACHB-1094. Next base: position 18,457 of record NZ_JACJPT010000042.1, read on the forward strand.
TTCCGAAATTGAACCTAAACAACCATTAGATGAAAAATGATCTAACAACGGTTTCCAGTCAAAAGGTAAGGGTGTTTCAGGATAAAAACGCTCCCAAGCTCGAATATAAGCACCGATCAACCAAGTCCAAACCGTACCTTGATGATAAGCGCGATCGCGTTTTTGCGGACTTCCTTCACATTTTCCCTGATATTCTGGATCACTAGGATCAAGACTGCGTAAACCATAGGGAGTTAATAACCGCGAAGTTGCTAAGTCTAAAACTTTTTGTCCTTGCTGTTGGGAAAAAGCACAATGATGTAAAGATAAAGCTAAAATAGCATTGGGGCGAATTTGGGAATTACGACTATCCTCTAAATCAATGAGATCATATAAATAACCTAACTGGGGATGCCAAAATTTTTGTAAGGATATTTTTACCAGTTCTGCTTGTTGTTGATAACGTTGTTTTTGATTGATTAAACGACTAGAATGATCTATATATTCATGACTTAAATGTTCTGACCATTTACTTAACCAACATAAAGCAGAATACCATAAAGCATTAATTTCCACTGCTTTACCGCAACGTGGTGTTACAGGTATTCCTTCTACCAGTGCATCCATCCAAGTTAACGCTACATCTTGAGCATCCCAAGACACTAAACCATCAATAGCATCAACTTGAATATTATAACGAGTACCGCTAACAAAAGCTTTATGAATTTGCTGCACAATAGGAAATTGTTCTAACAAAAATTGCCAATCTTGAGTAGTTTCTAAATAAAGTCCTAAAATTTCAATCCACCATAAAGCAGCATCAATACTATTATAAAATGGTTCGTTATCTACATCAGGAAAAGTATTCGGTATGAGTCCATGACGACAGTAACTCCCAAAGGTTTTTAACAGTCCTTTAGCAATTTCAAAACGTCCTGTTACTAATGTTAATCCTGGTAAAGCAATTAATGTATCTCTTCCCCAATCATTAAACCAATGATATCCTGCAATTACCGTAGGACTGGCTATGGAATCACGATAAACTATAAATTGATCACTGGCTTTGAGTAGTTGTTTTTGAATAGGTGATAGGTGACAGGTAACAGGTGACAGTAAAGAAGAAAGTGTTAAGGAAGAATTTTCACCCCATTTTCCCGTCTCCTCATTTCCCCACCCAAAAATCTGCGCTATTCTTGCTTGTTCTGTTACTACTGCTTCTGTAAAACTATCAGGTGAAAAATTTTCTTGGGAGTCGGGGAAACCTACTTTAGCTTCTAGGGTGACTGTATCTCCTGGTTGCAAGTTTACGGTTAAATAACCAGGACTATATAAATCTTGGCGATCGCCTAATCCTCTTTTTGTTTCTGCTGGTAAACTATAATTCCAATACCATAACCCATCTACTTGATATTTTCCCTGGGTCCATCGTAAATGCCAAGGTGTACCAAAGTTACCACAAAAGTTATCCCAGTTATTCATTTGTAAACACAGTATATTTTGATGGAGTAATTGGGAAAACTGGATTTTTTTGTTACCTATTTGTTGATGGTGAAAATTGCGATCGCCTATAAACAACCTTAACCTTAAAATCCCTTCCTCTTTCCCCTCATACCGATATTCAATCAAAACTCTTTGATTATTGCTACAGACCTTTACCCTATCCCCTTCTAGTCCCCATTCCCCAGCGATGCACTGAGCTTGTCGAAGTGTCCCCAGTCCCCAATTTGGCATTACCAAACGCCTAGATAACTGCCAATTATCCCCACTCCAAACCCATTTGGGAACTGGGTTATGATCAAACTGTTGTAAAAATTTATATCCTGTTGGTTCAATTTTACCCGTACCCCAAAGATTTGTTCCCAGTTCTATAACTTTTCCTGGGATTTCTAAACTTGCTTCTAAATGGGAAAGTAGTAATTTTCTGCCTGAAGGTGGATTTGTAGCCGCAAATAACCAACCATGATAAGTCCGTGTATGCACATCCGCATCTGTACCACTGGCAAAACCACCTAAGCCATTAGTTAGTAACCATTCTCTTGTATCTAAATCAAACATTGGCTTTTAAATTGGTAGCGGGTAATGGGTAGTTGGTAATTGGTAATGGGTCATTGGTAAAAACTCTTAACTATCAACTATCAACTATCAACTGTTCTCAAAATCGTAATGACTATGATATAGTCGTAACAGATTGTAACTAAACTGTGATGAGCGTGGAGGAATGGTTGATCTAACCCAGATACCCACGCCAAAAAATGGATATAAAACTCAAGGAGAACTAGGTTAAATGTCACTCAATAATGGATGTCTTCGTGTTGGTCAACAGGCTCCCGATTTTACAGCAACAGCTGTAGCAGATCAAGAATTTAAGACCATCAAACTTTCTGACTATCGCGGCAAGTATGTAGTCCTGTTTTTCTACCCCTTAGACTTTACCTTTGTTTGCCCCACCGAGATCACAGCATTCAGCGATCGCTACGAAGAATTCAAGAATCTTAATACAGAAATCTTAGGTGTTTCTGTAGATAGTGAATTTTCTCACCTCGCTTGGATTCAAACAGATCGTAAATCTGGGGGTGTTGGTGACTTAAATTATCCCCTAGTTTCCGACATCAAGAAAGAAATTAGCGCAGACTATAACGTTCTCGATCCAGCAGCTGGTATTGCTTTGCGTGGTTTGTTTATCATTGATAAAGATGGTGTAATTCAACATTCTACCATTAATAACTTAGCATTTGGTCGCAGTGTAGATGAAACATTGCGTACATTACAGGCTATTCAGCACGTTCAATCTCACCCAGACGAAGTTTGTCCTGCTGGTTGGCAACCCGGAGAAAAAACAATGGTTCCCGATCCTGTGAAGTCTAAAGTTTACTTCGCAGCAGTGTAGGTGATTGGTGATTGGTGATTGGTGATTGGTGATTGGTGATTGGTGATTGGGAAAATATTACCTATTACCTATTACCTATTACCCATTACCCATTCTTAATTTTTAACTTTTAACTTTTAACTTTTAATTATTTATGTTGACATCTACAGATTTTACAGGTTTATTGAACGAGCGATTTTTCCGCAATTTGTTACCCAAACCAGCACTCGATGATTTAAGATTGGGAATATTAACACCTGACTTTAAATTAACAGATGTTACCAATAATCGCACAATCAAATTATCAGATTATCGTGGTCAACAGCCTGTTATTTTAGCATTTACAAGAATTTTTACAGAAAAACAATATTGTCCTTTTTGTTATCCTCATATTAAAGCATTAAATGAAAATTATGAGGAATTTACAAAACGGGGTATAGAAATTTTAATGATCACCAGCACAGATAAACACCAAAGTCAAGCAGTAGTAAGAGACTTAGGATTAAAAATGCCCTTATTAATAAATCCTAGTTGTCATATTTTTAGAACATATCACACAGGGCAAGCATTAGGAGCGCCCTTACCAGCGCAGTTTGTATTAGATAAAGATGGGAAATTAAGTTACAGACATCTATTTTCTTTTTTAGAACATAATGCCAGTATCGAGAAATTACTAACACAATTTAATGATAGGAGTCATTCTGACTCCTAACTCCTTACAACTTCACCTGTGCTAAATGACTGCGGGGGTTGTAGGTACGAATAGAGCGGAGTTTTTCATAATATTCTCGCTCCTGTGGGGTGAGGTCTTTGGGGGGTGCGATCGCCACTTTCACAAATTGATCACCGCGTCCACCTTTAGCCAAAGGCCAACCCTTACCACGTAACCGCAGAGACTGACCAGAACGCACCCCTGCTGGTAACTTAACATTCACACTACCATCAGGAGTAGGAACATCAATAGAAGCACCTAAAGCAGCTTCATCAGGAGTTATCGGTACTTCACAAAGAAGATGATCACCTTCAAATTGGAAAAAAGAATGGGGTTGCAGTTCCACCTTTAAATATAAATCTCCCCGTTGTTGAGTGCTATGGTTAACTTGACCTTTACCCCGCACCCGCAACCGAGTACCGGTTTTTGCACCTGCGGGAATACGAACATCTATAGTTTCATTACCTAGACTAAACCGTTTTTGCACTCCTGCGAATCCTTCAGCAAAAGTGAGACTAATCGTATATTCACTATCTTGGGCAGCAGCACCGCCCATATCTTGAAAACCAAAATCATTAAAACCGCCAAAACCTGTACCTGGTTTACCTGTAGAGGTACGATAGGAATAACTTTGTTTGTTGGTGCGTGGTCCTGCACCACCAAATAAATCATTAATGAAATCATTAAAACTGCCGTATTGACCAAAGTCAAAACCGCTCATATCTACCCCTGATCCACCAGGGAAACCACCTTCTCCTACCTGCCGCCAATATTGACCGTATTGATCATATTTTTTGCGTTTATCAGGGTCAGAGAGAACTTCGTAAGCTTCGTTAACTTCTTTAAATTTTGCTTCTGCTTGTTTATTACCGGGGTTAACGTCGGGATGGTATTTGCGGGCTAATTTACGAAAAGCTTGTTTAATTTCTTCTGGAGTGGCAGTTTTAGTAATTCCTAAAATTGAGTAATAGTCTTTAAAATCGGTTGCAGCCATCTACCAGCCTCCTGTAAAAATTTAGGTAAAGTTAAGTTATGTTTTTTTCTAAGATGTTGAGATTTACTGTTTGCCTGGTCTAATGCCCGGAAACAGGATGATGATCCTAAATTAGCAAAGAATAGCAAAAATCCAGTGTGGTTGTCGCTCATAGTGCCAGCGCAATTACCGTACTCTTGAGGAGGCAGGAGGAGAAAATTTTAGATTTTAGATTTTAGATTTTAGATTTTAGATTGGAGATGACAAAAATAATCCAAAATCCAAAATCCAAAATCCAAAATCCAAAATTGTATCACCAATCACCCCACCTTACTTATAAATTATGTCGTCTAGTCCTTCATCTAAGCTGGGGGGAGCATCCCAGAGTTGGCGGTGCATTCGCAAAATAACGTCTTCTGGAACTTGGCGATCGCGTTTTTTATTGCGTGTTAAACATAACCAAACGGGAGTTCTTACCCATATACCAGTAATGTGAGTAAAACCAGTGTGACGGGCTAATTCTATAACTTCCCGGCGATTTCTTCTTTGGGCGTTAGTAGCATCAAAAATGGTGGGTATATTGGCAATAGTGGCTTGTTGAAACTGTCTTTCAACTTCTTGCCAAATCAAAAACCAAGGACCTTGAGTGGCTTGAGAACCAAAAAGCTGCCCCCGGATAGCATCTGTAGAAATGAGTTGCATCTGAGGGCATTCTGTTAGTAATTGTGCAGCCAATGTTGATTTACCGCTACCAGGAAGACCAATTAGTAAAAGTAGTTTAGTCATTGGGAATAGGGGAGATGGGGAGATGGGGAGATGGGGAGATGGGGAGAAATTAAATTATTTGTATTTTCCCAGTCACCAGTCACCAATCACCAATCACCAATCACCAATCACCAATCACCAGACTAAATAACTGTTCCATCAGGAATCACGGCATTTTTGAGAACAACTACAATCCCACTACGGATATAAAATCCTTGTTTTTCCCGTTCAGCTTCTTGGACGTTATCCTTGTTGATAATTTTCACATTATGACCAATGCGGGCATTTTTATCAATGATGGCTCGGCGAATAATGGTATCTGTACCAATACCAACGGGAATATCACCTTGTTCTATACTACATTGACGTTCTACCGATGGTTGGTAATAGTCTGAACCCATAATCAGGGTTTCTTCAATTACAGAACCTGATTCAATCCGCGATCGCACTCCCAAAACTGAATGTTGAATCCGGCAGTCTTTCAAAATACAACCTTCACCAATCATTGATTCTGTAATATTGCAATTCAATAATTTAGAAGGTGGTAAGTAACGAGCGCGGGTGTAAATTGGTGCTGCTTCATCGTAGAAGCTAAAGGGTGGAAGAGGCTGCTTAGTCAGGGCTAAATTGGCGTTGTAAAATGCTTCTATTGTTCCGATGTCTTCCCAGTAATCATCAAATAAGTATGCCTGAACATTATGATCTTTAGCGGCATCAGGAATAATTTCTTTACCGAAATCAGTCCGTTCTAAAGATTCTTTCAGCAGTTTGATTAAAACATCTTTTTTGAACACATATATGCCCATTGAGGCGATATATGGTTGTAATTCAGCTTGTTCTTTGGTTAACCCCAGGATGGTTGTATCAACGCGCATTTTGGCTAAAGCGTCACCCTTGGGTTTTTCGCTAAAGTCAATCACCCTACCAGAGTTGTCAATTTTCATTAAACCAAAATCGGAGGCGCGGCGATCGTCTATGGGAATCACAGAAAGGGTAATATCAGCGTTGGTTTCCCGATGACGCTGGATAAACTGACGGTAATCCATGCGGTAAAGGTGATCACCAGACAGGATCAGAAATTCGTCTACATCCCATTCCTGTAACATCCAGAGATACTGACGTACAGCATCGGCTGTACCTTGGAACCAGTTGGGGTTTTCTGGAGTTTGTTGTGCTGCTAACACTTCTACAAACCCATCACTGAAGCCACCGAAGTTGTAAGCACGGGTAATATGGCGATTTAAAGAGGCTGAGTTAAATTGTGTGAGAACGTAGATTTTATAGATTTCTGAATTTATGCAGTTACTGATTGGGATATCTATTAAGCGATATTTCCCAGCTACGGGTACTGCGGGTTTAGCGCGGAGTTTGGTTAAGGGATACAGTCGTGTACCCGCACCTCCACCAAGAATGATTGCTAAAACTTTTTTCACAAAATTTCTCCAGACTGCCTTTCAACTCTCACCTACAGTTTAGGACTATCAGTGGCAACTGATAAGGGGGGATCAAAGAATCTTGAGGAAGAATTTTTGAGATTGGGTTCAAACCAGTAAAATAGAACTAATGTATTAATAATGGTAGAGTTTGTTAATCAGGTAGAAAATCATCACTGATGACTTGTTGTAGATGATATGGGCAAATCACAGGAAAAGATTCTCTTGGTAAACCTGTTTCAGCTTTTGCTTGCTTGACTGCTTGTGTGTAACATTCTGTAAAAATTTCCTCTAGATAGGGTTGGAGACTGGGAGAATCCTGGAGTGATTCTTGTACACGTCTGCGATGTTCAATGATGCTGCTTTCCCAGCTACCGCTTCTCTGGTTCGGTTGAAATTGCCATTTAAGCAAATGCAGCAGAATTACAATCAGATTACTTTTAAGACTTTTGCGTTCACTCCTTCCCATATCAGCGATTTCTTCAATCAGGTTTTCCCAGTCTACATTGGTGTAGTCCTGATTTTGTAATTTAGACAAGGTTGTTTCTATCCATTGCAGGTAGTCGGTTTCATATAGGGTGGGGGAAGGTGTTTTAGGTAAAGACATGGCGATTTCCATAGCTTTTACTTTGAGCTTTTACTTTGATTGTAGTTTTTCTGGGTGGGAATATCGCTCTGCAAACGATGAAGCTGATAATATTGGGTTAATCAACAAGAAAAACTCAATCACAGGTTAATGTTTTCTTGTAGGATAAGAATCAGTATCATTACTAAAGGGATATAATCAACCCTGATTACCTGAATAAATTGTAAGAAATCAAACATTTATGAGATTAGATTTAGTTGAATATTATCAAGATGAAAATAAATGGCGTTTAAAAAATTGCCAACTAGGTGATATAAACTTAATTGTAGGTAAAAACGCCTCTGGAAAATCAAGAATCCTCAGAACTATTAAGTTTATAGCGGATTTTTTAGCTGGTGAAGAAAGACTGAGTAAGCTGGATGGTAGGTTAAGGGAGTGGAAGCTAACCTTTGATATTAATCACACAGATGAGAAAAAAGTCTACATCTTAAAAGCTGAGAATGGACAAGTAATTAAAGAGAGTTACACGATAGGAGCTAAATCTTACCTGAATAGAGATGAATCAGGAAAAGGTAAAATTCAGGCTGTACAATTAGATCAGGAAATTGATTTTCAAACACCGCCTAGTGAAGTTGCTGCTTTTAATCGTAGAGATTCTATTCAACATCCTTTTTTCGAGGAAATTTACAATTGGGCAAACTCATTGAGATATTACGAATTTGGAACGGATTTAGGTAGAAAAAGTCTGCTTGAAATTAATAATGAAAGTTTTTCTTTACTCAAAGGAAATATAGACTTCAAAAATAAAGACAATGTAATTGCTATCTTTAAAAGAGGAGAGGAAGAGCTAGGAGAAAGTTTTATTACATCTATAAAATCCGATATGTTATATCTAGGTTACAAAATAAATGAATTGGGATTGAAAACTCCATCAACTTCGATTTTTAAAGGAGATAAACTATCTTTGCCAGACGGAAAATATCAATATCTTTATGTTCAGGAAAGTGATTTAAAAAATCAAACTGAACAATCAATTATGTCTCAAGGTATGTTTAGAGCATTATCTCTCATAATTCAAGTAAACTATTCACTCTTAGCTAAAAAACCTAGTTGTATTTTAATAGATGATATTGGTGAAGGACTCGATTTTGAAAGAGCATCAGCGATGATTAAGTTACTTGTTAGTAAAGCTGAAGCAGAAAAAGGATTAGTTCAGTTAATTATGACCACGAATGATCGATTTATTATGAATGGTGTTCCTTTAGAATATTGGTCAGTTATTGAGAGACAACCAGGATTAGCCAAACTTCATAATATACATAATTCAAAAGAAATATTTGATGATTTTAAATTCACTGGTTTAAATAATTTTGATTTCTTTGCAACCCAATTCTATCTAGAGGGATTTGGTAATGAGGAGAATATAGAACAGTGAAAAAATTAGCTATTTTTGTGGAGGGGAAAACTGAACAAATTTTTGTCAAAAAGTTATTAACAGAAATTGCTGGTAAATTACATATATCCATAGAAATTAAATCTAGGGAAAAAAGCAACTCTGCTCAAGTAATAATGAAAGATCCTGTTACTTCTGCAACAAAATTTTATGTTTTAATTTATAACTCTTGTCGTGATGAAAGTGTCGTTTCCGACATGAGAGACCAATATAATTTTCTTACTACTGCTGGTTATGAGAGAGTAATAGGATTAAGAGATGTTTACCCCATACCCATAGCTGAAAAATTCAAACTGCAAAGAGGTTTGAATTATTCTTTACCCAAAGGTTCAATTCCTGTAAATATAGTGCTTGCTGTGATGGAAATAGAAGCATGGTTTTTAGCAGAATATAATCATTTTATTAAAATAGATTCCAGCTTAACACCTGATAGAATTGAGGAACTTTTTGGTTTTAATCCTCAAACCGATGATATGGAAGCACGACTTAAACCTTCAGATGACATCAAACAAATTTATAATCATGTCGGCAAAGGTTACAATAAGAGTGAAAAACAACTGAATAGACTAGCAGCTAATTTAGATTATGAATTTATATATATTAAACTTGTCAATTGTGTTCCTAGTTTGGGAGAATTTATTAGATATATCGACAATTTCATAATTTATTAGTAGATATGCAAATTCACACACCAGACTGGGTAAAACACGCGGTTTTTTACCAAATCTTCCCCGATAGATTCGCTAAAAGTACACAACCCCGGAAACGTTTATTAAATGATCCAAAATGGGAAGATTGGGATGCTTTCCCCACACTCCAAGGTTATAAAGGTGGGGATTTATGGGGGATTTTAGAACAATTAGATTATATTCAAAGTTTAGGCGTTAACGCTATTTACTTTACTCCCATTTTTCAATCTGCTTGTAATCACCGTTATCACACCCATGATTATTATCAAGTTGATCCTTTATTGGGAGGAAATGCAGCATTTAAAGAATTGCTAGATGCAGCACATCAACGTAATATTAAAATTGTGTTGGATGGGGTTTTTAATCATGCGAGTCGGGGGATTTTCTTTTTTCACGACATATTAGAAAATGGACCTTATTCACCTTGGGTAGATTGGTTTAAAATTCAAGGTTGGCCACTTGCACCTTATACGGGTGATGCACCTGCAAATTATGAAAGTTGGGCGGGTATTCGTTCTTTACCAGTGTTTAATCATGATAACCCAGAAGTGCGGGAATATATTATGGAAATTGCCGAATATTGGATTAAATTTGGTATTGATGGATGGCGTTTAGATGTACCTTTTGAAATTAAAACTCCTGGTTTTTGGCAAGAATTTAGAGATAGGGTCAAAGCAATAAATCCCGATGCTTATATTGTCGGAGAAGTGTGGACAGATTCCCGTCAGTGGTTGGATGGAAGGCAATTTGATGGGGTAATGAATTATTTATTTACAGGTCCAACTATTGCTTTTACTGCGGGAAACCGTGTAGATTTAGAAATGGTAAAGGGACGTGATTATCAACCTTTTCCACCTTTATTTGCTGCTGAATATGCGGAGAAAATAGAGGACTTATTGACACTTTATCCTTGGGAAATTCAACTTACACAACTGAATTTATTAGCAAGTCATGATACAGCGAGATTAATAACTATTGCAGGTGGTGATGTTGCATCTTTAGAATTAGCAACTTTGTTATTATTGACTTTTCCGGGAGCGCCTAGTATATATTATGGTGATGAAGTGGGTTTACCAGGTGCTTTAGATCCTGATTGTCGTCGTGGTTTTCCTTTAGAAGCTAATTGGAATTTGCAAATTTTGAAAACCCATAAACAATTAATTTCTTTACGTAATCAATATCAAGCTTTGAGGGTGGGAAGTTATCAAGTTATTTATGCGGAAAGTACGCTGTATGTGTTTATAAGAATTTGGGAAAATGAGGAGTTAATGATTGCAGTAAATGTGGGTGAGGAGTCGGTTACAGTGAGTTTTGATGGTGGGAAATTAGAAAATAAATTGCAAAATTTATTGTTTGGAAATGGGGAAATAAAGTGGAATAATCAGAGTGTTGATTTGAATGTTCCTGCGCGTAGTGGGTGTATTTTTGGTTAGGAATTGAGATCCCCCCTAACCTCACAAGGGTAGGTATTTTACATTGTCGTCAGGGCAAGACTTGGTGGACAAGGTGGACAAGGTGGACAAGGTGACAAGGGAGGAAAACAGTACAAAGTATGTATTTTTAGTCACAAAAATAGTCCGTCAAAAAACCATTGTCCGTATAAAATCTTCCTTGTCTTCCTGGTCTTGCCTTCACAGATCATATTAAAAACCTACCCCTGTGAGGGGGGGTAGAGAGACAAAAAATCATCTGCACATAGGTATTCACCCTCAAACTCTTTATTCATCGTGGTTTTCAGTTTATTCAGCAACCCCTATTTAGGGGTGCGATCGCGGCAGAAAATGTGTTTTTATTGAGAATTAGGCAATTTAATTGAGAATTAAAACCCGATCTCACAAAATCGCTTCGCTCCCCCTGTCACCTATCACCTATTCCTTATTCCCTAAATTTTGTACTGCTTGGCGAAAACCTAAGACGACTAAAATATTAGCGAGGGTTAAAAATACTTCAGCGCCTCCATGTAACCAGTCTATATTGGCTAAAGCTTCTCCATAAGCAACTTTGGCATAGATGCCGGCGGGAATAGTAATACCGACAAATACTAAAGTACCGTAAAATCCATATAGGGCTAAACGTGGCATTTGCGGACTACGGCTAATAAACCACAAGAAACCCAAATAGGGAAACAAGGAAAGGGCAAAGAGGGTTTCTTTTGATATCATGGTTCTGATTTGATGGTTTTTGCTTCAATTTTGGTTGCAGACTTGGTAGAACGCCAAATCCATACTGCTGCCGCCCAAAGGGTAAAATTACCCACTAATGTCATGGTAGCTTGGAGGGTGACTAACCATTCTAGGGATTCGGGGTTGTCGAAATAATGCCAAGTGCAAGCACACATAGCACTGATTAAAGCTGGTAACATGGCAAAGGACAATCCCCACCAACTACGGTTTTTTGTCAGTTCACCGTATCTCCAGATTAACCAAATAGCGGCTATCCATTCAATAACACTAGAAACGTGAATAATCCAGGTGGGAATCGAAAGGGCGTGCATAATAGTCAGTAATCAGTTATTAGTTGTCTATTAGTTGTCAGTTGTAGATAACCACTTAAAAAATTGGTAATCCAAAATCTAAAATATCAGGACTTACGTAGAATACCTCACAAACCCTCTTTCCTTTGTGTCCTTTGCGTCCTTTGCGGTTTATTTTTCCATGATTACGGCCTAAGTCCAACATCTAACATCCAAAATCCAAAATCCAAAATCCAAAATTATTGAAGATGCGTGTTTTATTATCTGGGTATTACGGCAAAGGTAATGGTGGTGATGAAGCTTTGTTAGCTACACTTTTGCAAATGTTACCACCTCATGTCACCCCTGTAGTGCTTTCTGGAAATCCTGAAGAAACGAGTCGGCGTTATGGTGTGGAAAGTTACAACCGCATGGCGTTTTTACAGGTAATTCAAGCTTTACGTTCCTGTGATGCGTTCATTTGGGGTGGTGGTAGTTTAATGCAGGATGTGACTAGTACCATTAGCCCTTTTTATTATGGCGGATTAATGGCGATCGCTCAAGTCCTAAAATTAAAAACTATAGCTTGGGGACAGGGAATAGGACCTTTATTGCGTCCGCAAACTCGCTGGTTAGCAAAGCGAAATTTTGCTGGTTGTATTCAAGTCAGTGTACGCGATCGCTCTAGTTCGGCTTTATTATCAAATTGGAATATACCACATATTCTTGCACCTGATCCAGTTTGGGCATTAAAGTCCCAATCAGTAGCAGAATTAGCAGATTTACCAAAACCAAGAATTGCAGTTACTTTAAGAAATCATCCCCAACTTACAGAAACTAGATTAGCAAATTTAACTCGTGCTTTGGTGGAGTTACAAACAGCTACCCAAGCCTTTATTTTAATATTACCATTTCAAAAAAGCGAAGATTTAGGAATTGCCGAAAAAATTCAACTGCAATTAACAGATAATAGTAAGATTCTTTGTTTAGAAGCACCGGAAATTTTAAAAGGTGCATTTCAGGGTGTAGATATGGTTATTGGAATGCGTCTACATAGTTTAATTATGGCTGCTAGTGAAGGTTGTCGTTGTTTTGCATTGAGTTATGATCCCAAGATAAACAGATTAATGGAAGATTTACAAATACCTGGATGGGATTTAGAAAATATCCCCGATGATGTAGATTTAATTAGTAAAAATTGGTTAGATTTTTATCAAAATGGTGAATCTTTATCATCGGAGAAAATTCAATCTTTGATAAATGGGGCGTTTTTGCATAGGGATTTATTAAAGGATGCTTTAAAGTAAATTTTCTTAAATAGCATAACCAAATCATACCAAGTTGATTTATTATTGAGATACGAGTTGATATATATTATATCCGCAGAGATAATTATGACAGCTATCACCGTCAACTTAAATCCTATTATCCAACTCACAGACCATCAATTTTATCAATTGTGTCGAGAAAATCCTGAAGTTAGATTTGAAAGAAATGCAAAAGGAGAAATACAGATTATGTCACCCACAGGAGGAGGAACGGGAAAACGTAATGTTGAAATTTCGGCAGATTTTGTTTTTTGGAATCGTCAAAATAAACTAGGAGTTTGTTTTGATTTTTCCACCTGTTTTAAACTTCCCAATGGTGCAAACCGTTCTCCTGATGTAGCTTGGATAAAAAAAGAAAGATGGGATGCACTCACACTGGAAGAACAGGAAAAGTTTCCACCAATCGCACCCGATTTTGTTTTAGAGTTAATGTCACCCAGTGATAGTTTAGAAGAAACTCAGGAAAAAATGCGGGAGTATATCAATAATGAAGTAAGATTAGGTTGGTTGATTAATCGTAAAATGCGTCAAGTGGAAATTTATCGTCTTGGTAAACCAGTGGAAGTATTAGAATTTCCTCAAGAATTATCAGGTGAAGATGTTTTACCGGGGTTTGTTTTGAATTTGCAAATAGTTTGGGGATAAACTAGGTGACAGATACTAGAGAAGAAAGCAGGGTAACACAAAACCCTCTTAAAGAAAAGATCGTTCCTATCCAACTCTTGAAACTGTCACCGTGGCGTAGCACCTGTCACCTGTCACCTGTCACCTAGCTTTCACAGATAACTTTTTCAGCAAACCCTAAATAGAAATGCTAATGCCATGCTCAATACAACGGTAACACATCAAACATTATGTTACTACTGACAGGAAATTAAGATAAACTAACAATTCCTGACCATTGCACCTTTTTCTCCTTTTCTCGACGATAAGAAAAGAAGTGTTCAGGAGATTGATAGGTACAGTAAGGAGCGATCGCAATTTGTTCTCCACTAAACCCCAACTGCTCTAACTGCAAAGCATTAACACGACGCACATCTAAACGCACCTTTCCCGGTTCTGCATCCGGTAATAAAGGTGAATCAGGTAAATCGTGTAAAGCAGCAACTATTTTTTCTGGGTCATTATGTGGTATAATAGTGCTTCCAATTTCCGCAGCCACTTCCACGGAAACTTGGTAAACTTCACCTGCGATCGCAGGACCCATAGCAATGCGTAAATCTTCCAGTTTGCTACCTTGAGATTGCATCTTTTTAATGGCTTGGGGAACAATCTGCGCTGCTGTACCCCGCCAACCCGCGTGTAAAGCCGCTACCTGTCCGATTTTGACATCCCCAATCAGCACCGGTGTACAATCAGCAGAAGCCACCCAAACAGCCTGTAAAGGTTTTTCACTGATTAAACCATCTGCTAACGCCAACTCATCATTGCTGTTGTTTAAATGTTCATCTACCTCTTGGGGAGTCAAAACAGTATTACCGTGAACTTGTTTTAAACGATAAGCAGCAGCTTCTGGTTGCAGTACCTGTGTTAACTCCTGCGGTGGACGTGGCCAAAACTGCTGGGTAAAAAAACCATGAGGCCAAGGTGTCAAAAGATTACAAGTCAGGTAAGGTAGACCTTCCCAATTGTGCCAGTGCCAAGTGTGCATTTTCAAACAAACCCAAACAAAAAATACAAAACCGCCAATCAATGCTAACTTGATCAACGGGATTTAGGGGAATAACTGTGGAATTTGATCGGCAACTTTTAGAAAATTTCTTACACTTAGGGCGTAAGCAACCATGTATACCATTTTCTCTACACATTTTTGACAGTCTCCCGTCAACTAATCAAATGGTATGGGACTTGATCGCCCAAGGAGCAAAACCAGGATCTGTAGTGATTGCCACCCAACAAACCGCAGGTAGGGGACAATGGGGAAGACAATGGTTATCTCCTGCGGGTGGTTTATACCTTTCAATGGCGATCGCTCCTCAACTAGAAGTCACCAATAGCTATCAACTAACCTTAGCTAGTGCTTGGGGAATTGCTTCACACTTACGAAAGTGTGGCATAACAGTAGGAATAAAATGGCCGAATGATTTAGTATTAAATCGTCGCAAACTAGGCGGCATTTTAACAGAAACCAGGGTTTTTCAAGGGCATATTACCCAAGCTGTGATTGGTGTTGGTATAAACTGGGCTAACCCAGTACCAGAAACTGGCATCAACTTAAAATCCTGGCAAACTACCCAGAATGATCAAGCTATTTCTGGGCTAGAAATGCTCACTGCTCAAGTTTTACTGGGAATACAGTCCGGTCTAGAGTGTCTAAACAACGAAGGAATAAGCATACTACTGTCTCGTTATCTGCATTTACTGACAAACATCGGTGATCATGTGTATGTCAATAATCTCTTAGGCACTGTAGTTGGGGTGACACCCGAAGGAAATCTCCGCTTACAAATGGCTGAATATAATAGGACAGAACTGATAAAAGCAGAAATTTCTGTAGAACCCGGTACAATCAGTTTGGGTTACTCTTAATCTTCGGTGTTAATTTCTGTTTAATTTCTGTTTAACTTTTTAAGCACATCATCTTCTTTAAACTTATTACACACAACTGAGAGAAAAAATGACGCAGCCTCATAAATCTGCCCATAACCGCTTGAATAATAAGCGAACTCAAAGTTTAACAACAAAACGCTTTGCTTCTACATTACCAGCCCAAGCCCTGACTTGGTTGAGTAGTGTTAGCCTGTTAAGTGGTGGTTTTGTGTTGGCTCAAACGGAATCATCAGTAGATAACATTGTTCCCACTATTGAAAGTTCCCAACCGACAGCAGTTGCAGAGACAGGAACAAAAGAAACTGCTGCCCCAGAAGCAGTAAAATCAACACCAGATTTTGCTGAACGCAGAGCCAGACTGAAAAAGAAACTCAACAATAAAGAAGTTTCCCAAACAGCAGAACCGTTGAGACAGTCTCAACCAAAAGCAGAAAATTCTCAACCTGTTGTCATCATTAAAACTTCTCAACCGAAAGCGGAAACGTCACAGGTGAAAAAACCAGAGACTTCTGTTAACTCAGCACCTGAGAAACCCGCAGAAGTAGCTAAACCAGCAAATAATAATGCTGGGGATACTGGCAGCGCCACAGCGAGGAAAACCAAAGATTACAATAACACCCAGATTGACCCCACCGAATACAATGGGACTGCAACTAACAACTATGAACCACCCAGTTCTGTAGTTGTTACAGAAAGGTCTAGCGGTTGTGAAGCAGTTTTTTCTAAAAGAGAAATTGCTGCTGGCGCTTGTGGTAAAAAAGCCACTGATACCCCTACCGTAGCTGATGCACCCAAAAAATCAGCACCTAGTTGGATCAAAAAAAGTGAAACCGCTAGTTTAGAAAAAACACCAAAAACACCGCAAGTAGCGGCTCAGTCTAACTCACAAGCCCGCAATGTAGTGAAAACGGTTGCTACTGCTGTCAATAATAATCAAAGTTGGCGTACTGCCCAAACAAATACTAGCAGTTCTACAAAAACCGCCTATCGTCCGAATCGGTTTATTCCTCAACCCAGCGAGTTTTCCCCAACTACAACCGTCAATGCTACACCCATCGCCCCCAGCTTTGGCAGTTTACCCGCGCCAATGGCAGAGGATAATATAGCACCACGTCCAAGTAATGTATCTTATGATTTTGCTCTGGCAGCGGTTTTACCACAAGTTCCTTACAGTAACACCTTTGCTTATGCTTACCGTGGTGGTAGTTCGGGAGTAGCTTTTCCCTTATCTTTTGCTGCGCCTGTAACTTCTTTATTTGGTTGGCGGATACATCCTATAACTGGCGATCGCCGTTTCCATGCAGGTACAGATATAGGAGCGCCCACAGGTACACCAATTTTAGCAGCGGCTAGAGGTCAAGTAGAAACTGCTGACTGGATTGGTGGTTACGGTTTAACCGTGATTATTAATCACAGTTCTGCCCAACAAACTCTCTACGCTCATATGTCAGACATCTTAGTTCGTCCTGGTCAGTGGGTAGAACCAGGAATGGTGATCGGTCGAGTTGGTAGCACTGGTAACTCTACAGGACCTCACCTGCATTTTGAAGTCCGTCACCTCACACCCAACGGTTGGGTTGCTGTTGACCCCGGTGTGAAGTTACAAGCAGGTTTAAATAACTTGGTGTACAACAACAGAACAGCACAGGCCAGATAGGGGACAGGTGACAGGTGACAGGTGACAGTGAAGAGAGCAGGGGAGCAGGGAGCAGGGAGCAGGGGGAGAATATTAACTTTTGCCTCTTGCCTTTTGCCTCTTGCCTTTTGCCTCTTGCCTTCTGTCCCCAGTCCCCAGTCACCTATAAATACCCGTGTTCTATTAAGAATGCGGGTGTAATGTCCTCTTGATGTGGTGTTTTGCCTGGGGAAATGAATTTTTCCACGTATTTACCCAGGATATCGGCTTCTAAATTTACCCAACTACCAGAACTTAAACAACTCAGGTTTGTTTCCGAGTATGTGAGGGGAATGACGGCTGCTGTAAACTGTGAGTGTTCAGGTTGATAGGTGGCTACAGTGAGACTGATACCGTTGATGGCGATGCTACCTTTAGGGACGATATAACGAGCGATCGCCTCTGGTACTGCAAAAGTCATTTCCCAAGAGGTCGCTGTCTGTTCCGCTAAAATGAGTTCACCCATCCCATCTACATGACCCATGACAAAATGACCTCCTACCTTACCCCCCACTCGCAGCGACGTTTCTAGGTTGACATATCTGGCTTGGGTTTCTTCTCTCCCTAAAGTGGTACGACGCAGGGTTTCTGGTGAAGCAGTGGCAATAAAACCATCTTTTAAAATTTCTTCCACCGTCAGACATACGCCATCTACTGCTACACTATCGCCATAAGTTAAATCGTGCATAATGGCATCCGAGTGGCTGACAAAAGTAATCTGCCACAAATCGTTAGATAAGGGTTTAATTTTACCTAATCCTTGAATTAATCCTGTAAACATGATTTTTTGCCAAATTAACTTTATTTACAAGTTTGCTAAGAATTGGTAATGGGTAATTGGTAATGGGTAATTGGTAATGGGTAATTGGTAATACAATTTTGGATTTTGGATTGTTTTTGTCAATTCCAATCTAAAATATAAAATTTTCTTTCCCAGTCACCAGTCACCAGTCACCAGTCACCAGTCACTAGTCCCCAGTCACCAGTCCCCAGTCACCTATTGCTTAATTTTGGCTGAAATCAACTGATAATTCCGAACAAAAACGTAAAACATTTAAAGATAATTTCTGAAGTTTTTTTTGAAGGCTGAACAGTCACACATTAACATCAATCTCAAGGCATACTTGGTTAAGACGATTATGATTTGAGGAGAGCATTTTGACTTACTCTGGTGTTTACTACAAGTTCGGAGTCATCGGGTGGAGATTAATTTTCCGATAAAGCCTTATATACTGCCACATATCGGACAATAATTGCTCGTATTTGGCTATAACTCGCTTCCCAAAAGATAGGCGTTTAAGCTGAAAGAGGGAACACTGCTCTCATTTTGCCAATAAAATCAGGAGTAAAGTCCAGATTATTTGGGTTTTATGTAGCAGTTTAATAGAAGCGATTATAAAGAAGAAAAGCCCTATGTTTACTTCTGTCTTAGAAAAACCCAATCAAGGGTATGTTTTGCCACATAGCACTCAAGCAATACAAGGATTTTAGAGGGTTGGCCAATGATTGAAATGAGAGTCGCTGGTATAGCTTTAGATGCCATAACCCGTAGTCCGATTGTACTCCTGAAAGATAGTTCAGATCGTCGGGCTTTACCAATTTATATCGGTCAGGATCAAGCTAGGGCGATTATGGGTGCTATGGAGCATCAAAAACCCCCTAGACCTTTAACTCATGACTTGATGGTAAATGTTTTGGAAGCATGGAATATGACCTTAGAAAAGGTGATAATTCATTCTTTGCAAAAGGATACATTCTACGCTGCTTTAATTGTGCAGCAAGGAGAGGTAAAAAAAGAAATAGATTCTCGTCCTAGTGATGCGATCGCCATTGCTTTACGGACAAATGCACCGATTTGGGTGATGGAAGAAGTGGTAGCAGATGCTTCTATTCCCGTTGATCGTGATGCGGATGAAGCTGAACAACAAGCTTTCCGGGAATTTGTTTCTAATCTTCGTCCTGAAGATTTAATCAAGCGATTTGGTAACGGTGACGGTTAAATAGGAGACTGGGGACTGGGGACTGGTGACTGGGGACTGGTGACTGGTGACTGGGGACTGGTGACTGGGGACTGGTGACTGGTGACTGGTGACTGGTGACTGGGGAGATTTATGATTTTTCATCACAAAATATATACAGATTTTACAGGATTAATTAATTTCTCTCTTCCCCAATCACCTATTCCCTATTCCCTATTCCCTATTCCCTATTCCCTATTCCCTATTCCCTATTCCCTATTCCCTATTCCCTATTCCCTATTCCCTATTCCCTATTCCCTATTTTCTTCTGTCACCTGTCACCTGACTTTATGCAATATCGACGTTTTGGTAAAACAAATTTAAAATTATCAGTGTTTTCTTTGGGAACAATGCGTTATTTAAATAACGTAGAAACTGCTCATCAAACTATTGAAAAAGCTTTATCTTTAGGTA
Source organism: Sphaerospermopsis sp. FACHB-1094 (assembly GCF_014696195.1). Classification (NCBI taxonomy): domain Bacteria; kingdom Bacillati; phylum Cyanobacteriota; class Cyanophyceae; order Nostocales; family Aphanizomenonaceae; genus Sphaerospermopsis; species Sphaerospermopsis sp. FACHB-1094. The sequence continues at coordinate 38,350 of NZ_JACJPT010000042.1, forward strand.
TCAATCACATAGAAACTGCTAGAGGTTATGGTAAAAGTGAGGAGTATTTAGGTACAGCAATAAAAAGCGGTTTATCAGTACCAAGAAATCAATTATATATCACTACTAAAATTCCTCCCTGTGCTGATGCTGACACCATGCATCAGTACATTGATGAATCTTTACAACGTTTAAATTTAGATTATTTAGATTGTTTGGGTATTCATGGTTTAAATACTAGGCAACATTTAGAATGGGTAGAAGCTAAAAATGGCTGTATGCAAGCTGTTCATGAAGCTGTAAATGATGGCAGAGTTAAACATATTGGTTTCTCTACTCATGGTGCTTTAGAGATTATTTTGGCAGCAATTAATACAGATTTATTTGAATTTGTGAATTTGCATTATTATTATTTTTTCCAACGTAATAATTTAGCGATTGAAGCAGCTACAAAAAAAGATATGGGTGTATTTATTATTTCTCCTGCTGATAAAGGAGGAAGACTTTACACACCACCAGACAAATTAAAAGAACTGTGTCAACCTTTCACACCTTTAGAATTAAATTATCGGTTTTTATTGAGTGATTCCAGAATTACAACTTTAAGCGTCGGTGCTGCAACTCCAGAAGAATTAATTGCACCTTTGGCAGTTTCTCATAATATTAATGAGTTAACAACAGAAGAGATAAAAGTTTTTAAAAACTTAGAAAATCAAAAGAATCAAGTTTTAGAAACTGATAAATGTAGTCAATGTTATGCTTGTTTACCTTGTCCTGAAAATATCAATATTCCTGAAGTTTTAAGATTAAGAAATTTGGCAGTTGCTTATGATATGATTGATTATGGAAAATATCGTTATGCAATGTTTGAAAATGCGGGTCATTGGTTTCCCGGAATGAAAGGAAATCGGTGTACAGAATGCGGTGATTGTTTACCGAAATGTCCTGAAAATTTAGATATTCCTGCTTTATTAAATGATACCCATGAAAGGTTAAATGGGAAAGGGGGGAGGAGGTTGTGGGGTTAGATATTTTGTCAGAATCAGAATGTCCAGGATTAAAACATTAAATATTTTTTGTCAGAATCAGGATGTCCAGGATTTGAGGATTTTCAGGATGGAGATATTTAGATATTTAATATATTTGTCAGAATCAGGATGTCCAGGATTTAAGGATTTTCAGGATGGAGATATTTAATATTTTCAGAATATGATTATATTACTTTCGATATAAAGATTTTGAATGTTTTTTGATAAATACTATATTATTACAATCTCCAAATCATCTTGAACAAAATCCCAATAAAAATCCTGAAAATCCTCAAATCCTGGATATCCTAATTCTGACAAAAAATCTCTCAATCATCATCAAAAAATCCCAATAAAAATCCTGAAAATCCTCAAATCCTGGATATCCTGATTCTGACAAAAAAATCTCTCAATCATCAT
>NZ_JACJPT010000043.1:0-39692 GCF_014696195.1 Sphaerospermopsis sp. FACHB-1094
AGTGGGTAAGGTCACGGGCAGAACACCCGTTTATAGGCTCTATGTGGAAGTACAGTAATGTATGTAGCAGAGGGGTACTAATAGACCGAGGGCTTGACCTCTCACATTGCTAATATTCGCGTTACTTGCAGTCTTCAGGGTTTTGTCATGTTAAAACTCAGATTTCAAATTTTCTTATTTTTGACTTTTGACTTTTGACTTTTGACTTCCCAAAGGATTTTCCTGGTGTCTATGGCGCGGTGGAACCACACTGATCCCTTCCCGAACTCAGAGGTGAAACGCTGCTGCGGCGACGATAGTTGAGGGGTTGCCCTCTGTCACAATAGCTCGATGCCAGGGCTATATTTCAAATAAAAACCCCCTCTATTTATTTAGAGGGGGTTTTGTTTTTGGTGGTTTACCTACCTAAGATAACTTCAGTTCTCCACCGGGAGAACCATAAAAAATCACCCATGTAGCAAAATCTTCAGTAAAGTTCGTGAACCGATGATCAACTCCAGCTGGTACAAAAATTACATCATGGGGTTGAAAAGAATGTTCTTTACCATTTTGTTCAAAAAAACCACTGCCGGAAATCACAATGTATAATTCATCCTGAGCGTGAGCAATTTGCCTGTCCTCTTCCTGGGGCGCATAGTAACGTAATTTCATACTGCCATGAGAGAAAACCAGGGCTGAAAGTTCTTCAGGGAGCAACTGCTTTTTACGGGCGAACTCAGATGTGAAATGATGTGATGTGCTTGTGGGTAGGAACAATTTCAGACCTCCAAGTTTGATATTGATCTAAACCAGTTTGGATTTTTGAATTTTCTCAAGAGTGGCTATACTGTTTGTAGTGTATGGGGCAAGCATTGTGCAATGCTAGACCGAGTCAAGGGTTGAAACTGCTCAAAGGGTTGCTGATTCAAGCTTAAGCAGCAGTCCTCAAGAAATTCTGTAACTAAGGGAATTTTAGAAGTTGCTAGTTGTGACCAAATACAACTGGTAAGCTCCGGCATGATGGGATAACCCAACAGAGCTAGCCCCTTTAGCCACCAGTACGCTGCAGTTGGTGAGTCCTCAATATTAGCAGGATACTTAATCCATTCTAACAACTGCTCGGCGATCGCAACTGCATGGAGATGATTATCCGAGATTGCCTGGTCTTGTTGAATGTAAAAATCCGCAATGGCGGAGATAAGCATATTCATTGTATCCTCAAACTGATAATCTAACCGTGATTTCACAGAACGCAATGTAGTAAATGCTAGAGTCAATTTGGGATTGAGTTGTTCCACCAGAATCCGATTATATAATGACAAAAATGCTTCTATATCAAAGTTCTTATCAGGAACATCAGGTTGATTTAGTGATAAGTAAAGTCGTACACCATCACTATTGGCAGGAGTTTTGGTAACAATATCAGAAGCCCATATCACGTGCCGCCGACTAGTAGAAAACTTTTGACCTTCTAAATTAAAAAAGTAGTTAATTAAAAATCCATCATCAGCCTTATAATCGTCCAATCCTTTTGCTATTAAATTTTTGCCAAAGGCTTGAGCGAGTACGTTATCAATGCCGAAACTACAAATAATTTTCACAGAAGAAGACTTGCGATAAGGATTCTCGTGTTTGCCAGTCAGTGACGCATATAAATCTCCGTGCATCAGATTATAAATATATTCGGTCATAAAGCTGGCAATAGCTCTTTTTTCACCTCCTAAATCAATATCAATTCCCCAATCAAAGTGATGAGTCAGTTTAAACCATCCATCCTGTTTCTCGATGTGTTTTTGGATAATTAAACGTACTGATTCAGACAAATGATATCGATCAAAATCGGATAACGTTAACGGAATGTTAGAAGTATTTAAACAAAGTTGACGTACCGGACGAAATTTAACCGTCTCCCCTGCCACAGAAACCTGATTTAAAATTGCATCAGGATAAAAATATCCCCCACAACCCTCACAGGAAAAACCTCCCATACCTGCACCACATTCTGGACAGGTTCCTGATACAGCATAATCTGGTAAAAAGCGATTTTCACGTTCAGAATAAGGGGAGTATTCATCAATCGAATGGATGACACCCTTAGCCTCCAGAACAGCAAAAATTTCTCTATGTTTTTGCTCATAATGATCACACCATTCAGGATCTAGTGGATTAGTAAAAACATCATGGAGGATATTCATAGCTTGTAAATCCTCTTTAATTAGAGAGTGATTCTCTGTGGCTACCTCCGCCGGGTGAGAAACTTCAATTTCGGCACGACGAACAACATAGGAATTATAGGCATCAATCCCGAAAATAGTTGCTGTTGAATGACCTTGACGACGGCGATGGCGTGCGACTATGTCTGCACTTAAGTAAGGACCAGAAATATGTCCTAAATGCAGTCTTCCATTGGCAGCAGGATTAGAGGGAACAAACAAGTAATCCTGGGTTTGAATAGGAGTTTGAAAAATCGTTTTCATGTCCAAAATTTAATCAATCAAAAATTAAGTTCGGGTCTTGTTTTTAGTTGTAAATAACCTGAAATAGCCGATTAGCAAATTATAAGCAACCAGATAAGATACAGATTTATCTGCTCTTAATAGCTATTTTGTGTATAATTACTAGTTGGTATTAATTTTGTTAATGCCATACGAGCGATCGCCGGAGCAAGACGAACTCCGCGACCATTTCCACCAGTAGCAATAAAAACTTTTGAAAGGCGATTATGTGGTATTATTACTGGTTCAGAATTGGAACTGTAACAATCACAAAAAACATCTCGATCATCATAGTAATCAAGTAAATTCGGCGCATAGCGTTCAAGAATTCTACGCCCATTGCGTCGATCCGCATCGGAAATCAGCAGTTTTTGATCTGGTTGAATATCCCACTCATCGGAACGAATACTAAACAAAAATTGCTCATCAGTAGGCAGTAAGAAAGCATCTTCTTTTGGAAAAAAGATCACTGGACAATTACCAGGTGGAGACACATCAAGCCGCATTGTGACAATTTTCTTGTTACGACAGCTGACCTCAACACTGGATCGCGTCATCTGGTGGAACAGTGACCAAGGTCCTAAAGCCAATAATACCTGTTCTGCTTTAATACCAAAGACTCTATTTGTATTCAACCATAATTTGTCCTCTGGCATGATTTGTACGGACTCAACGCTTGTATACTTAAAACAATTAACGTTGGCAAATGTCCGTAATTTTCCAACTAAAGATTTAATTAATCCTAGTGGTTCTATATGCAGGACATCACCACCATAGAGCAGTCTATGGGCATTTGTTAACTGAGAGAGTGGTAGGGAGAAGCGGGGATCATCTGGCTTAACTTCAGTAATTGTACGAGTTGTATGAAGGATGGGATCTGAAGAATCGCCAACATAAATGATTGGTAATTGGCGAATGGGTAAAGTAGGATTCTCCCTGGCTAAATTAAGATAAAACCTGTCACTTTCACTGGACAACTCCCCTACCAAAACTGTGCTGGCGAGGGTACTAGATAGTGCCGCAGCATACTGTGAAGCACCTAAACCAAATTCACCTCGTTCTACTAAAGCTATTCTTATATTGGGATAGGTGATCGCTGCTTGATAAGCTGTCAAAACTCCAATAATTCCCCCGCCAACAATGCACAAATCATATCCAGGATCAGCAGTTTGTTCAGCAGAGAGTTCTTGAACCTTCATTTGGTCCACCAACAGCAGTAAATTACCAAATCTTCCTGACCAGTATTTGTCACCTGATGGGATTCTTGGGAATCATAAAAAAGGTAGTCACCTTCAGAAATTTCTAATGGCTTTTGATTGTAGTATAAAATACCCTTACCTCTACCTACAATCCATACTTCACGCACATCATGACAATCAGTAACTGAGGTTGCCCCGGGTTTAACAATAAACTGACCAGTCAAGAAAGGTGCGACATCATTTCCATCGCGTTTGAGTTCAGCATCAAAAAAGCGGACTCCCTGAGCATTAGACCAAGTTGAAACGTAAGGAAGCTTGGGAAACTCAACAGCTTGATTGAGTTTGTCTGTAGGAACATCTGGCAGTAATTGTTTTTCCTGTGCTTTAATCATGATCGTAGTTCAAAATGAATTAAGAATGAATTAAGTGAGTTTGTGATTACATCGGAGAAATTTCAATTTCTAGCTGAGAGACAAGGCGATCGAAGATGTGACTGAGATTTTCTTCCAGGGGACATTCAGCAATCACATAAGCAATCTTGTACTGTTCATAAGCTTCCGTTGGGGGACGCATGATGCTACCAACTCCAGCAATCTGTGTAAAGTCTCTTGTATTAGGATGTTCGCAGATTTTTTCTAAACCATTGAGGCGAGTAATCTTCCCAGGACTTGGTGGAGCAATCACCCGTGAACCTACACGGCGTGTAAAAGTTTGTGTGTAATCTTGCTGTTCAAGAGGAACACGCTTACCCTGAATCACATAATCTAGTAACAGCCGATAGGGTTGAATTTCACCAGAAGATGCCATTGGTATTAAGTGAGAATTAATACACTCTCCACCTGGTCTAGCCCCGATTTCAAGAATCCGTAATCCATGGGAAGTCACCATAAAATCAATATGAAAACCTCGCCAATTAATACCTGTAGACTTCATCACAGCATATGCCATTTCCCTGACTTCGTCCTGAATTTCGGGTGCAAGAGTTGAAGGTAATACATTTTCGTACTGTAACTGTAGTCCTAAATCAATACGTTTATCGATAATTGCAAACAAATATATTTCACCATCAACTACCATTCCGGCGATAGAATGTTCACTACCGATAAGCATTTCTTCAAGTAAGTCACATTCTCGGTACTTAGCGTATAATCCCCCCTGTGAAGGTGCGTTGTAGTTATAAAAATGCTCCCAAATATCCGCTAGATTTTCAGGCGATCGCACAGCTACAATCCCACGCCCACCCGAATTACCCGCAGGTTTTAATAGAGAAGGTGTACCAATCTTGTTGATTGCATCTTCAAATGAAGCTAAATCCACAACACAAGCGTATTTCGGATTATACTTACCCCCAAGCTCCTCAAGCAATTGTCTGGTTGCTGACTTGTTCCGAGCGAATCGATTTGCTGCGAGTTCACAAGTAGGAAGATTTAACTTAGCTGTGAGATGACTAGTTAATTCCTCTTCTCGATCTTGCCAACCAATTACACCACAGATAGTCAGATTTTGCTCATTAATATAATTAAGGATACAATCAGTAGAGGTTTCGTAATCGCTTAAGGGAGCATAAATATTGTGTGAAAAGCCGTAAGATTGAAACAGTGCTGGGGTATCAGAAGCCATGATAATTTCATAGCCCCCTTCTCTAGCAGTGGTGATTTCTGCAATGCGTTCCAGAGTTAATGCCCGTGTCCCTAAAAACAAAACCAGAGGTTTAGATGCAGATTTAGATAAATTTGTCTGAGGAGTTAACATTTATTTACCAAGGGCGAAAAAGCAACTGTGTAGAAGCAAGAACAACTCACAAAAGTTCACAGCTTAAGCGGACAGCCTCTCTATAATCTCGTAGGCAAGGGTTTGATGTGCATGATCAGACTGAAGTTCCCAGTCAATTAAGCCATCGTATTGAGAGCGTGGATACACCATACGACCTACAAGACTATTAACAATAGTGGCACTCCGCCATGCCATCAAACTCAAATTCGGATCGGCAACTCCCCGTTGTAATCGTGAGCAGTTTTGAGTGTATATCCGATTACTATCTGAACGATCCCATTTAACAGAAAAGTCAGGATTAATTACAGGCTGTCCTTCTCTCCACTCCAAACGATGGCTGAGAGACTTCAAGTAGTCAGGGATACGATACTCAAAACCCGTTGCCAAGATGATCACATCAGAATTTATTTGTACGCTCTCCAATTGACTACGTATAATTAAATGCCAACTGTTATAATCTGGTCGTAATTCCCACAATCGTGCATTAGGAATCAGTTTAGCAATGTTGGGAGATTGTTCCAGAAACTCCAGTTGGTATAATCGCTGATAAATTGAACTTAGCAAGCTTTCAGTAATACCATCGCTAGCAAGTGTTTGTTCTGCCACTAAAGTTTTTTGAACTTGTTGCGGTAATCCATAAAAGTAGTCGCTATAACGGGGTACAAAATATTCATTGGTAAAGGGTGAATCGTCAATTGGCAAGAAGTTCGGACGGGAAGATATCCAGTATAATTTCTTTGGCAGAGCATGAGAATTGGAGAGTAACTCAGAAACAATTTCGGCTCCACTTTGTCCACCGCCAATCACTGTTACTCGTTTACCAGGGAACTGAATTTTCTTCTGTAAATAGTGGATAGAGTGAAAAACATCATCTCCTAAGTGTGGGCGAGCGCAATCAGGGACTTTGGGCGTTAAGCCTGTACCTAGAGCCAGGTGGGTTGTAGCTATAGTTTTTTCTGATGTGTGAACAATAAATTGCTGGTTTGTATCATTAAACTCGATAGTCTCTACCTTCTGGTTGAAGTTGAGGTGAGGAATCGACTGACTTACCCAGCGTAGGTATTGATCAAATTCCTTGCGCTTCACACTGGAAAAACGAGCTGTGAGAAACCGATATAGCCGACCACGTTCAGCAAGAAAGCACAAAAAAGAGTAGGGATTGGATGGATCAACCAGTGTAACTAGGTCTTTGAGAAAAGAATTCTGAAGATTTGCATCGGGAAACAACATACCCGAATGCCAAGACAATTCCCTGCGGCCATCAAAAAATTCAAAATCAATATACTTGACTTTGTGGTAGAGTAGGGCAGCAAGACTCAGGTTAGAAGGACCGATACCAATGCCACAGAGATCAATGGTGTCTCTATCAGTCCCCGATTGTTTGTACATGAATTAAAGCACCTTATCTGAAACACAGGAATTTTTGTAATTACTTCGTACAGCAGTTTATAAACATAATCGTGGGATGCCGACATGAAAATTGCTGTAATTGTGAGTAATGACTAACAGTTGACACGGTTTTCGGTAAAATCTTGAGATTATTAGAGATACCGAACAAATTGATTATTTTCATCAACTAAGATGGCTTTCGGTTCTAAAGTTTTTGCTGACAGTTGAAACCCGATAATAATAATCTCATGACCAACTTTAATCAGATGAGCAGCAGCGCCATTGATACAAATAGTTCCAGATTCTCGTTTCCCTGGAATTGTGTATGTCTCCAGTCTTGCGCCATTTGTATTGCTTACAATCATAACTTTTTCCCCTGGTAAAATACCACTCTTTTCCATGAGTAATTCGTCAATTGTAATGCTGCCAATGTAACTAACATCAGCTTCTGTCACTGTAGCTTTATGAATTTTAGAACTCATAAACCAACGCATACCAACCACTGGTGGATGAGAAGAATCAGTTAAACTATTCTTGAAATGCGCTGCTACATCGCTCTCATTTTTACTGGCGTTAATATTCGTGTTTTGTAACATGAGGTCTAACAGGTTTTGCTGGTCTTTATAACTCATACTGATATGGGATAAAGCGTATTGATTATCCCCAACCTAATTTATACAATTAATTTAATTTACATAAATCACAATTGAGGAACATGAAAAAATTTCATATTTTTGAATTACTGTTTACTATAATACAATTTGCCTTTTTGGAAAATTTATGCATAATTTCTTTAGATTTATAGGTATAGGTAAGAGCATCTTAACAATCCTTTGCCAAATTAACTTTACGTGAGTTGCCTACCCAGAGGACGATTCATGCATATTTGAGTAGAATTTGCCATCTCAAATGAATGACAACAGCTAAACTTCATCAACTAAGAACAGAAGTTGCTTAGATGAGATTATTGTCTACTTTAAATAACCTTTTTAACTCGATGCACTTGTATAAAACCTTAAAGCAAACCGCCAAAACCAAGTAGAAACAAAAAATAACACCACCGCTAAAAATACAGCACCCATGAACCAAGTTAACTGACTTTCACCTAACATTGTTTGAGCAGGAACGGTAGTTAAAAATGCAACTGGAACTACAAAGGTAAAGAAAACTCGATAAGCTGCGGGATAAGCTACAATCGGATATCTACCCGCTTCTAATAAACCTCTTAATACTTCAGTAACGTTGTATATTTTCACAAACCATATACTTGTAGAACCTAACATAAACCATAGGCTGTAAAGAATGACTAAACCGCAACCTAAAGGAAATATACTCAATAAATAATCATCTATTCCTAAACCCAGGCGTTTACCTGCATAACCAATGATGATACAACCAAAGATTAAATCTGGTAATCCCCAGGGTGATAGGGTGTGAGTTGAAAGCCAAAATTGACTGCGGATGGGTTTTAATAATACAAAGTCTAATGTCCCTTCTTGCACATGACGAACTATGCGGTTTAAGTTGGGAGCTAGGAATGTGGCGGAAAAACCTTGCAAGAGGGTGAAAATTCCTAAAACTATTAAAGCTGCATCCCAAGACCAGCCGGGAAAGGTGTAACCTGTGCGATAAAATAAGAATAAGCCAAAAATACTACCCGCAAGATTGCCTAAGCTGCTCAAGGTAGCTATGATGAAGTTGAGACGATACTCCATCTCTGCCGAAATGGCTGCACTCCAAAAAAGTCTGATTACTTTTAAGTATCTTTGCATTTTTTTGTTTAACTTCTTACGCACTTCATCCAAGATAACTTTATCTCAACTTCATACGGTTTTTTAATTTTACGGATTGCATAAGGTTAAGATGTTGGATGCAACTTCTCTGTTATGTCTGATTTTATGCACGTTGTTTGATGGCAATTTTGCCTTTGATCTCAGAAAATAGGAACAATCAAGGTTAAGATTTCTCTCTTAGGAACTATAAAAGCTCTTATGGCTAAACTGTCTAACGAATTACAACGCTATTTTTTTGAAGAAGAACGTCCTGAAAAGGTAACTTTGGCAGATATTTTGTTACTAGCTGGGGAAAGAATTTTTGGATTTTTGTTGGTTATTTTGTCTTTACCTTCTGCTTTACCAGTTCCTGCACCTGGTTATTCAACGCCTTTTGGTGTGCTGATTTTTTTGTTGGCGGTACAGTTGGTTGCAGGTGCTAAAACTCCTTGGCTACCTGCTAAAATGCTAAACCATCAAATTCAACTTTCTACCGTTCAGGGGTTTCTGAAAGCGGGACTGCCTTGGTTGCGGAGAATTGAAGCGATCGCTCGTCCCCGTCTCTCCTATATTTGTACCACATTACCAGGTAGAGTAACTATTGGGGTGGCGATCGCTCTCATGGCTATTTCTATGATGATTCCCATCCCTGGTACTAATACTTTACCAGCAATGGGCATTTTTGTGACTGCTTTTGGTTTGTCTGAGGATGATGGTGCTATTAGTTTAGGTGGTTTAGTTCTGTGTTTAATGGGGGGAATTTTAACCACTTCTATTTTACTAGCTTTGGTCTGGGGTGGTTCTAGTTTATTGGATGTGATCAAAGCTTGGTTAGGTAGGTAGGTGACTGGGGACTGGGGACTGGTGACTGGGGACTGGGGACTGGTGACTGGTGACTGGTGACTGGGGACTGGGGACTGGGGACTGGTGACTGGTGACTGGGGACTGGGGACTGGTGACTGGTGACTGGGAGGATGAATAACCCAATGACTAATAACTAATGACTAATGACTAATGACTAATGACTAATGACTAAAAATCGTTCTAATTATTGGTTACTTTTACCCTATATCCGCAAGCAATGGGAAATTATTGCTAAGGGATTTGTGGGTATTATAGGCTATGTTTTAGCTACGTTAACGCTAATTAATCTTGCAGGTAAATTAGCAGTTCCCTTTGGACAGGGTAATGTAGTGGCGATCGCTCAATTAACGGGATTTTGTGCTTTAGTATTTCTTGTGCGGGGGTTTTTTCAATCTGTACAAGATTTATATATGGCTAAGGCAGCTTTAAGGGTTGCTTTTTATCTCCGTCAACAGGTTTATACCCACTTACAAAAACTCAATCTCAGTTATTTTGAAACTGCAAAAGCTGGAGATTTATCTTATAGGTTAACAGAAGATGTAGACCGAGTTGGGGAAGTTGTAAATAAGGTGTTTCATGATTTGATTCCCTGTGTTTTACAACTAATTGCTATTCCCATTTACATGATTTATTTAAATTGGCAACTTACCCTAGCTACGGTAATTGTAGCGCCAATTATGGGAATTTTAATTGGTTGGTTTGGGGAACGTTTACGCAAATTTTCGCTCAAAAGTCAAAACCGAATTTCTGATTTATCAGCTATTTTAACAGAAGTTTTTAGTGGGATTCGTTTAATTCAAGCTTTTGCAGCAGAAACTTACGAAATTAATAGATTTAGTCATGAAGCAGAAAGAACTTTAAAAGCTAAATATTCCGCCGAAAGATTAAAAGCAATACAAATTCCCATTGTCGGTTTTTTAGAAGCTGTCAGTGCTTTATCTTTGTTGATGGTGGGAGCTTGGCAAATTTCCCAAAATAATTTAACGGTAGGTGAATTTTTCAGTTATTTAGCAGCAGCAGCTTTGCTAATTGATCCTATCGGTCATACTACCAATAATTATAATGAATTTAAACAAGGTGAGGCTTCTGTTGATCGGGTTTTTGAGTTATTAGCTATTCAACCGACGGTATTAGAAAACCCAATTTCTATTACCCTTCCTGATGTGAATGGTAAAGTTGAATATCGTGATGTAAGTTTTTCTTATAAACCTGGTGAACTGGTATTAAATAATATTAGCTTATTAGTAAATCCAGGAGAAGCTATTGCACTTGTCGGTGCTTCTGGTGCGGGAAAAACTACATTTGTGAATTTATTACCAAGGTTTTATGATCCTGAATCTGGGGATATTTTTATAGATGATGTTAATATTAAAGATGTAACATTAAATAGTTTAAGAAAACAAATTGGTATTGTTCCCCAAGAAACAATTATGTTTTCAGGAACTATTGCTCAAAATATTGCATTTGGACAAGAAAATTTTGAGATGGAAGCAGTGGAAGAAGCTGCAAAAATCGCTAATGCTCATCAATTTATTATGCAACTATCCGAAGGTTATCAAACTTGGGTAGGTGAAAGAGGTGTAAACTTATCAGGAGGACAAAGACAAAGAATAGCGATCGCCCGTGCTGTACTCTTAAATCCGCAAATTTTGATACTGGATGAAGCAACATCAGCCTTAGATTCCGAGTCAGAAGCCTTAGTACAGGAGGCTTTAGAAAGATTAATGGAAAATCGCACGGTGTTAATTATTGCCCATAGATTATCAACAGTGAGAAAATGCGATCGCATATTAGTCTTAGAAAAAGGGCAAATTGTCGAATCAGGAAATCATGAAGAATTGTTAGCATTAGAAGGAAGATATGCGCGGTTTTATGCACAACAATTTAGTTAAGTTTACTTGATTTGCGCTAGATTGAACCCGATCCAAAGCTTGATATCCATGAGAATACAAGCCTTGGGTGCAAATATTCCCTATCAATTTTTGTTGATGTTACCTTATGCGATCGTAATTTTGCCATTACAGCTATTTTCAGGTAAATAAACCACATTTTGATTTAGGTTTCGCGTCAAAAATGTAGGGGCGTTCGCGAAGCGTGCTGGAAGCATCAGCATTCGGACAATTAATTATCGGTTTTTACCTAAGACTATCATCCGAATGCTTCGCCCTGACTGTGGTCTAAAGACATGAAAACTGCTGTAGTCAGCAAGGAAGCAGGAGCGCCCTTGGGGAAGTCAAAAGTCAAAAGTCAAAAGTGGCGAGTTAGGAAGCAAACAACAGATCCATTATTCCCAGTCACCAGTCACCAGTCACATAGCCTACCAAACCAACACTGTTGACAGTAGCTAATATGACAACAGTACATGGAAACTATAGATTACCTTGATAGAGTAAGACAGCAAACTTTTTCAACATAAACACCCCATACTAGATATAATTTCCTATAAGTTGAAAAAACTCTTAAGATTAGCGTAAACATTACGCCTGTCTAAAACTGATTAGCTGACAAACACATTAGGAGGACTATCTATGGCGCTTGTACCTATGCGGCTACTTTTGGATCACGCTGCTGAAAACGGTTACGGTATCCCTGCTTTTAACGTTAACAACTTAGAGCAGATTCAAGCAATCATGAAAGCTGCCGATGAAACAGATAGCCCTGTAATTTTACAAGCTTCTCGCGGCGCTCGTAACTACGCTGGTGAAAACTTTCTGCGCCACCTGATTTTGGCAGCGGTAGAAACCTATCCTCATATTCCCATTGTCATGCACCAAGATCATGGTAATGCTCCTTCTACCTGCTATTCAGCTATCAAGAACAACTTCACCAGCGTGATGATGGATGGTTCTTTGGAAGCTGATGCTAAAACTCCTGCCAGCTTTGAATATAACGTTGCTGTCACCAAAGAAGTTGTCAATGTTGCTCACTCTTTGGGTGTGAGCGTTGAAGGTGAGTTAGGTTGTTTAGGTTCTTTAGAAACCGGTGCTGGTGAAGCTGAAGATGGCCACGGTTTTGAAGGTACTCTGGATCATTCTCAATTGTTAACCGATCCTGATCAAGCTGTTGAGTTTGTAGAAGCTACCCAAGTAGATGCTTTGGCTGTTGCTATTGGCACTAGCCACGGTGCTTATAAATTTACCCGTAAACCCACTGGCGAAATTTTAGCGATCAGCCGCATTGAAGAAATTCACCGCCGCTTACCTAACACCCACTTGGTAATGCACGGTTCTTCTTCTGTACCCGAAGATTTAATTGCATTGATCAACGAGTTTGGTGGTGCTATTCCTGAAACCTACGGTGTACCTGTTGAAGAAATCCAAAAAGGTATCAAGAGTGGTGTGCGTAAGGTAAATATTGACACTGATAACCGTTTGGCTATCACTGCGGCTGTACGTGAAGCTTTGGCTAAAGGTCCCAAGGAATTTGATCCCCGTCATTTCTTGAAGCCTTCGATTAAGTATATGCAAAAAGTTTGTGCTGACCGTTATCAACAGTTTGGAACTGCTGGTAATGCAAGCAAGATCAAACAAGTTTCTTTAGAAGAGTTTGCTGCTAAATACGCTAAAGGCGAATTAGTAATGAAAGCTGCTGCTAAAGTTTAATTTTTTCTCAAAAATAAAATAGGGTGTAGCCTTGCTATACCTATAGATAAATAAACCGGGGGCGTTTGTGGTTCCCGGTTTTTTTTTCAGCAAACCCTAGATAATATTTACACCGAAGGTATGAAAACTCAATTTTGATCATTGATATTTGTAGCTAGATCCCCAATTTCTTCAAGAAGTCGGGGATCTAATTTGCTAAAAGACTCGATGCTGTAAAGATGGCATTTGACGGCGCACCTGTTCCAAACGAGAAGGTTTAATTTCAGCGATCGCCACTCCTGGTTTATCCCCCGCATCAGCTAAAATTACACCCCAAGGATCAATAATCATGGCGTGTCCGTGGGTTTGACGACGAGCATAGTTAGTACCAGTTTGAGCCGGTGCAATGACATAACAAGTATTTTCAATTGCCCTAGCTTGTAATAATACTTGCCAGTGGTCTTTCCCTGTAAAAGCCGTGAAAGCCGCAGGAACAAACACAACATGGACTTCCTTATCTGCTAAATGCCGATATAATTCTGGAAAGCGGACATCATAACAAATAGAAAGTCCAATATTACCCAAGTTTTCCGAAAAATAGATTGGGGGTAATTCCTTACCAGCCATAACGGTGCTAGATTCTTGATAGGTGTTACCATCAGGGACATTGACATCAAATAAATGTGCCTTGTGGTAGCGAGCAAGTTCTTGACCATTAGGATCAATAAGTAAAGCCGTATTGTAAACTTTACCTGTGCTATTTACAGGTACAGGAAAGCCGCCGCCCAGGATAGTAACTTGAAAGCGTTGCGCCATTTTTTTGAGAAATGTCTCTGTTGTTTGGGCGATCGCATCTCCTTGGGCAAGTTTATCTTTTTCCTCTCCCATAAAAGAGAAATTTTCTGGCAAACCCACTAACTCAGCACCCTGGCGCACGGCCAGATCAATAAATTCTTCTGCTTGTGCCAAATTTTTCTCTAGATCAGGCACACTGGTCATTTGAATAGCGGCGGCTAAATAAGACTTCATAGATTCAACAACAAACAGTGGATGACGGGATAGACTCTCAAATATAGCCGTAGACAGAGTAGTTAGGACATCAATGAATCATGAAACTCTCACTCTAATAGGGTTTTACTCCTGACTCCTGTACGGGCGAAGTAGGGGCGAAGCATTCGGAAAATAGCCTTTTCATAAAATTGATCATTGGTCGCCCGAATGCTTCGCCCTTGCAGAAAAATAGCCTTTTCATAAAATTGATCATTGGTCGCCTTCAAGCTTCGCCCCTACGACTCCTGACTCCTGGTATATATCGGTCTATACAGAATATCCCTAGCGTCTTATCTTAATATTCCTGTTGATTATAGGAAACTATTTACAGCTATTTTCAGGTTTAACCCATTTTTAAGTGCTGTTTTAAAGTCGGTGGCAGATTTTTAGCTGCTTCTAGTCCGTCCACATCTTCCCAGTTAGTATTTTTATCCCAGCGGATATAACCAAACAATTCATCACCAAAATTTGGTGAGTTATTTAATAATTTTACTGGCGGTTAATCCAAATACCCCTTAAACCAGCCTTTCTTGCGCCATGATAGTCATCTGTAATGCTGTCGCCAATATGCCATGCTTCTTCTGGTGAACAGTTATGACTTTGCAAAGCTATGTTAAAAATTTCCGGATCTGGTTTAGCTGTACGTACTTGGGTAGAAATGGTAATAGATTTAAAATAGTCTCTGAGTCCTAAGCTTTGTAATACTGAGTATAACCGAGAATCAAAGTTAGATAAAACACCCAACTCAACTCCCAACCGTCGCCAGTTCACTAAAGCTAAAGGAACATCTGGATAAACAAACCAAGGTTCAGCAGTACCAAAATGTATATAAAGTTCGCTAAAAAAAGCTGAAAAATCAGAAAATTCCCTGAGTACCCCTGCACCTTCAAAGGTATTGAGGGCGATGATCCGCCACCAGTCAAATTCTCGTTGGGGAATATCTTTAATATCTGGATCAAGAAATATCGGTGGTGGTGCTGCTTTAAAGCTTTTAAAAAATTCTTTATTTAAAATTTCTGGGGCAACTGTAACGGCAAATTCCTGGGCTATTTGACTATAAATTGCCCCTACACTACCTTTAACACCAAATAGTGTACCTACAGCATCTAAAAAAATAACTTTTGGTTTTTTCATAAGGAGATCAGGTGACAGGTGACAGTAAGAAGGCAAGAGGCAAAAGGCAAGAGGCAAAAGGGAAGAGTTTATTCTTACCAATCAGCAATTACCAATTACCAATTACCGATTACCTATTTTACTGAGAAAGTGTTTTAATGATCGGACTAACTAACCAATTAAACCCGACTTTTAACTGATGTTCTAAGGTTGGTAATCTGTATAAATAAGCTAACCGACGGGCGATGTATGCTAAAGAACCATCGAGTTTAACACCTAAACCTGTGAGGGTGGCGTTATCTATTCCCAAAGCCATCATTTCCCCTAGTTGTTGATAGCGGAAGGGAAGTAAAGGACGATTTGTTAAAGATGCCCAAATGTTCCATGCTGTATAATCTGCTTGTTGAAATGCTACTTGGGCGGTTGCGGGTACTTGTTTTTCTTCTGCATCTTTACAGTCTGCTAAGTCTCCTAAAGCGAAAATTTCGGGATGTTCTAAGACTTGTAATGTGGTTGTAGTGGTGATTTGTCCGCGTTGGTTTTGCTTGAGGGGTAGATTTTTTACCACTGGGGAAACTCTTGTACCGATTGTCCAAATTACCAAATCTACAGGAATTTCATCTACTTGATTTTTATACTCCAGGGAAATGGTATTTTCTCCTATTGATAATACTTTGGTTTCTAAATCTATAAACACGCCTCTAGCATCTAAGGCTTGTTTTGCGGCTTCGCGGTTAAATTCTGGGGAATTTCTTAAAATTTGATCACTGATTTCAATCAGGCGAAATCTGCCTTTTTCTCCTAGTCTATCTGCTAGTTTACAAACTAATTCTACGCCACTGTAACCACCGCCAACTATGGCAACACGAATTTTTTCAGGATTTGATGCTTCTAAAATTCTCAGGCGTTCTTCTAGGTGATAAGCATCCGTGATGGTACGGAAGGGGTAAGCATGGTTGACTGCACCGGGTACTAAATCTAGGGGTGTTTCGCCACCTAATGCTAATACTAGGCGATCGTAGTCGATTTTTTGCCCATCTTGCAATTGTACCTGTTGTTTGTCGGTGTCGATTTCTGAGATTGTGGCTTGATGAAAACGTACTCCTGTCCCTTGTAGCAGTTCTTGGTATGGTGGGGCTATTTCCCAGGTTTGTAGTTCGCCAGTGAGGAGTTCGTAAAGTAGGGGAGAGAATAGAAAGCGATCGCTCTGATCTACTAAGATTATCTCAGGTTTGGGTGTATTTTCCCAGGGTAACTGGCTTAACCGTAAGGCGGTGTAGAGACCTCCAAAGCCTCCACCTAGTATACAGATTTTTGTAGTTGTTTTTGTAGTTGTTTGTGTCATGGTTTTGCTCAGAGGCTAAATTCTAGCAGGTTGATTTATTTTTAGTGTTATTCTTAGTGTAATGATTTATTGTGATATGGACTTGAATCAGATACGCAATTTATATCAAAAGCCATAAGGTAAAAGACTTTTCACACTGTCACCTGTCACCTGCTATATTACGTTCTCTTGCCATTAGCCAACAATCCTGATATTTACCTTCGTGTAGATCATGACATGGTAACAGCTTAATTTTCACAAACCCACATTTTTCATAGCAGCGAATAGCACGGTGATTTTTTACATTAGGATCAATTACTATTTTTAACGCTTGCAGGGTGTTAAATAGATATTCTATCGCTAAAGATAACACTTTGGTCCCAATTCCCTGATTCCAATATTGAGTTTCACCGATAAATAAGTCAATGCCATAGACATTATTTGTATCTTGTAAAGAATACATTTTGCTAATATGTTCTGGTAGTTTATTCAGTTCATAATATTGTAAATAACCAATGTCTATATTTTGATATGAGAAAATCCTGGGAATAAGTGATTCTTTTCCTAATATTCTGGGCTTATAGGTTTTGATTGCCTTCTCTAAATCATAAGGTTGATCTCTTCCCCCATAGAATTGTAATACTTTTTCATCTGTGCGCCATTTTTTCATTAATAAATAGTCATGTTTATGATTTTGCATGGGACGAATTTTTATTTCGTCTTTGATAATTAGCATAGGTTATATTTATATAAATTCTCTTGGTTTTTCTTCATGTTAATAGTAGGTAATATACGGACTATACAACCATTTTTAATACTTTAATTACCTGACTAATACTCAATGATTACAAGTTTTTGAAACTTGATTTACTTAATATTCCTACTAACTTACATTATATTACCATTATTATCAAATTTTAGCACTAATACCCGGTATTTATTATAAGTTTTATAAAGATGTCAATTTTTGCTTGCTAACTTGTCACCTACACCATTAATGGTCTATTAATGGTTTATGATTCTGCTTGTATTGCTGTGTTGAGATTAATTTTTTGATTGGTAAAATCAGGAATAGATGATTGAGTTTTTATTTGCGGACATTGTTTAATTTCAGCATCATTTTTTGCCTGAATTGTTGACGGCAATCCTGTTTCTATGGTAGAATAAAGACGGTTAAATTCACGCTGAAAATGTGCAGATACTGTAGGACTTTCAATAATTAACAAAGTTTCGTCGTTATTATGATTTCCTGCTTCTGACCAATTATGAGAACCTGTAATTACTGTTGTGTTATCAATAATCCCAAATTTATGATGCAAAGAATCACCTGTTGCTAATGTGGGTATTCCAACGCTAGTAATAGGATTTTGCCAAGGACGGTTATCAACTTCATATTTACAGTTTTCAATTACAGCTAAACCCATCATATCTAAAGCTTCACTGTAGGAACGATAGGCAAATTGTGAGTCAAGTAAAGCGCGAATTTTTACATTTTGATTATGGCGATTTTCCAAAATATTGGCAATTCTTTGATCGGAAAATACAAACAATGCCATATCTATATTTTTACTTGATTTATCTAAGGTTTGGGAAATTAAACCATTACTAGAATTATTCCAAGGTTGAGTGGGAGAAACAGGGGAAAAGTTGACGGTAATTAGATTGTTGACTAAAGTAATTGTTTGGGGTTTACGTATAGGTTTGTTAACACCAAATTTACTATCTGGGTTTCCTCCTGGTCCATCACCCCAGAGGATATTAAATTCTTCGGTAAATAAATTAGCTAAGTCTTGACTATCAATTTTCAATAAGTTATTTGCATTACCTAAACTGCTAGAATTGCTAATATCTCCTGAAGTGTCACTGAAAGTAAAATTAGCAGAAGTAATTATCACAAAACGATTATCAACAATGATAAATTTATGGTGCATCAAACCACTACCAGCAGAACCATCTGCTGTGTCATCTATCCAGGGAATTTTACTATTTTTGATAATGACTAAAGCATCACGTTGATTGATTTCCTCTAGTGTGATTTCATTATCTTGATTAATATCAACAAATTTTCTAAATTCTTTGTATCTTGCTTTTTCTCTTCCTTCTAACTTTTTAACTTCTACATCAGTTAAACTACTCCAAGGACGAGAATAGTTGTTTTCTAAAATTAACCGAACTTTAACGCCAGATTTTTGTTTTTCTGCTAATGCTTGGGCAATTTTTGGTAAACGTAATTCTTGGACTGCTATATCTATGGTAAATTGGGCTTGGGAAATAAGATCAAGAATCTGTTTTTCTAAATCATCTCCTAACCGGGTTTGTTGTCGGTAGGTTTCTTGATATTCTGACGCTTGGGAATGATTGAAGTAAACTTGAATTAATTGATCTTGGAGTAGTGGTGCTAACCTTTGATTTGAAGATTGATTTGAAGAGTTGACTTTTTGACAACTGGTGAGAGTAAACAAAAAGAAAAATATATAAGATAAAAACTTAAGATGGGGAAAAATGGACATGATAATCTGATACAAATAAATAAGGGATAATTAAGGAAGTTAGAAGTTATGTACAATTCATGGAAGAACGAACAATGAAGAAGGGAAGGACAGGAAGTAAAGAGGTGAGATAGGTATTTTTTGTGAGTGCTAAGAGGGTGTTTGAAAAGTCATGATTGATGTATCAAATATTTTATACCCCTCCCTAACCCTCCCCTTGGTAAGGGGAGGGAACTGGATTTTCTTGTTTCCTCCCTTGATAAGGGGAGATTAAGGGGGGTAAAAATGTGATAAAAATACGAGATACAACTTTTAAAATATCCTCTAAGAAAGCAAAAAGTTCTGACTCCTGACTCCTGACTCCTAATAATTTATTATTGCCCATAATAGATGTTAAATTATCAAAATTATTGATTTTATGCAAATTTATCTAGATTACAGTGCTACTACTCCCCCTCGTCATGAGGCGATCGCTGTTATGCAATCAGTTTTAACTCAACAGTGGGGTAATCCTTCTAGTTTACATGAATGGGGCAACCGTGCAGCTTTAATTTTAGAAACTGCGCGGATGCAAGTTGCAGGTTTAATCAATGCTGTTCCTGAATCAATTATTTTTACTTCTGGGGGAACGGAAGCAGATAATTTAGCGATTATGGGTGTAGCTCGATGTTATGCTGTACCGCAACATATTATTATTTCTAGTGTGGAACATTCGGCTATTTCTGAACCAGTGGGAATGTTAGAAAGTTGGGGTTGGGATGTCACCCGGTTGGGTGTAGATGCACAAGGTAGAGTTAATCCTGAAGATTTAAAAGCAGCTTTACGACATAATACAGTTTTAGTATCTATGATTTATGGACAAAGCGAAGTGGGGACGGTTCAACCTATAGTAGAATTGGGAAAAATTGCTAAATTACATGATGCTTTATTTCATACAGATGCAGTACAAATTGCTGGACGTTTAGCGATAGATGTGAATAATTTACCTGTTGATTTATTGAGTATTTCTAGTCATAAATTATATGGTCCTTTGGGTGCGGGTGCTTTATATGTGCGTCCAGGGGTGGAGTTAATACCTTTGTTGGGTGGTGGTGGCCAGGAAAAAAAATTGCGTTCTGGTACACAAGCAACTCCCGCTATTGCTGGTTTTGGGGTTGCTGCGGAGTTAGCTGGAAAGGAGTTAGAAGGGGAAAAAATAAGATTAATAAAATTGCGCGATCGCCTCTTTTCTTTGTTAGAAAATGTCCCCGGTTTAATTCCTACTGGTGATATGATTAATCGTTTACCCCATCATCTGAGTTTTTGTTTAGAATATGCAGATGGTGAAAAAATCAGTGGTAAAACTTTAGTTCGTCAGTTAAATTTAGCGGGAATTGGTATTAGTGCGGGTGCTGCTTGTAATAGTGGTAAATTAAATCCTAGTCCGATTTTATTAGCAATGGGATATTCCCAAAAAGCCGCTTTAGGAGGAATTAGGTTCACCTTAGGAAAACAGACAACGGAAGCGGATATTGATTGGACTGCGATGGTTTTGAAACAGGTTTTGCAGAGGTTGGTAAATGTGGAAGTAGTCAGGAGTTGATTGTGAGAATTTTTTGTCAGAATCAGAATGTCCAGGATTAAAGGATTTACAGGATTTTTTATGAGATAATGGAAATAAAGGAACTGTGAACGAATAATGATTACTCAATTAATGGTTCAACCCTCATCTTTAATATCTTCTGGTATGAAGATGAGTGAATTTGGTGATATTTATCTATTTAAGTTTACCGATGAATTACAATCTCGGTTTGAAGAACTATTAGAAAAGAAAAAAGCTGATTTACTCACTCCTGAAGAAGAAGCGGAATATGTGGGTATTTTGGAATTACAGCGAATTTTTACGGGTCTTCATTACATATTATGCTAGATTGCGTTCACAAAAACCATAAAACCCTTATGATATAATAAATACGGGCATTATTTATTAACATTTTAGGTATTTGTCATGGGATATGGCTTTTTGCCTTTATTTTTAAACACATTTTTGATGTTTAATTAATAGTTTGGCATACTAGGTACTAAAGAACCTACAAACGTTTATCTGCGGTGTAAAATTCAGCATTCAATAGTTTCGATAATGCTAGATAATGAGCATCATAAGCAGCAGATAATTTAAGTGTTTTTGCTATATTGATTGCCATTTGATGAAGTTGAGAAATTTGCGAGTTTCCATAAAGAACTATTCCTAAATTTAACGCATCTTCTAAAGCTTTTTCTATTTCTTCTATAGTCAATAAATTCGCTTGATTCATGCGATGTAAAGCATTGGTAATTTCATAATAAAATAATGTTGGTGCAATAATAGTCGCAGAGTTATTTTGCCAATTTTCCCATAGTTGGATAAATGGTGAATCCATAGATTTACTATTTATTAAGTTAATGGTAAAGCTGGCATCTACACAAATTAAATTACTCATGGTGGATAAAAGAATTAATTAACTGTTCACTTCTTTCTTCTCTCATTTCTGAGATAATATTGGTAACTATATCTTGTAAAGATTGATTGTTTAGTCTTTGGTTCAGTATTTCTCCTCTTTTGAGGATGCTTTGTTTGATAATATTCCAATCTGGTTTGATTTGCAATTCTGTTTCTAACAATTGTTTTTCTTCTGGGGATAAACAATGAATAATCTCTACTAATTTTTTGACTAATTCAGTGTTCATAGTTGTGTTTAGTTATAAGGAGTGGCTGTTGATATTCATTTTATCATAATCTAAAACAAATTTCTATATTTATTTAATCTATTTTTGTTAATTGAGAAACTCTTGTATCAATTATCTTTTGACCTAATTCATTGAACTTAATTGCTAAAGATACTTTGTTTTCTGATCCAAAAACATGAGTTATTTTACCAGTACCAAATATTTTGTGAATTACATGATCACCTACATTCTGGGTGTAGAACATCATATTTGATTTGTCAGAATCAGGATGTCCAGGATTAAAGGATTTACAGGATTTTTTATGAGATAATGGACATAAAGAAACTGTGAACGGATAATGATTACTCAATTAATGGTTCAACCCTCATCTTTAATATCTTCTGGTATGAAGATGAGTGAATTTGGTGATATTTATCTATTTAAGTTTACCGATGAATTACAATCTCGGTTTGAAGAACTATTAGAAAAGAAAAAAGCTGATTTACTCACTCCTGAAGAAGAAGCGGAATATGTGGGTATTTCGGAATTACAGCGAATTTTTACTTTAATTAATGCTCAAATAGCAGCGAAAAGCAAATGGTGTCCGAACAAATTAGAAGAGTTGTAAGGAGGAGAGCTAAATTCCTCTGCGAATACTGCCACTCTCCAGAATACCTGAGTCCTGACCGTTTTACCATTGACCATATTATGCCGCAGTCATTGGGTGGTTCAGATGAACTCGATAATTTAGCTTTAGCTTGTCATCGCTGTAATGAGCGTCACTATAATTTTATAGTAGGTACTGACCCCAAAACTCAAGAACAAGTTGCTTTATTCAACCCGCGTCAGCAAGAATGGTCTGAGCATTTCATCTGGACAAAAGATGGTATAAAAATTGTAGGTACAACGCTTACCGGGAGAGCAACTAGCGATCGCTTTGACTTCAATGATGAAAGACGTGATGAACCTTCCATTCAAGTTGCTCGTCGTTTTTGGGTAGAAGCGGGTTGGCATACACCACTATCAGATCCACGTCAAGAATAAAAGCTAAAAGTAGGGTACGTCAGACAAGATAATTTTATAGGACTTACGCACTGTACAAATTCACCATGATGTGCAGGAACTAAAATCCGCCATTTCAGGCTTTTGAAGATTAACTTCTGATCAATAGCGAACTTCTTGCAGCAGCGCTTCGCTATCGCTCAAAAATCATTAAAAAATCACGTTAAAATGCCTGAAACCCATACCTCATATTTGGTTGATCCTGTCAATGCGTAAGTCCTATTTTAAGTTAAAACAGCCAATTTTTAATTGTTGCATTAAATTAAGTAAAAATACTATTACCCCATAGTGGTTAAAAAGTTAAGTTTTATATATGTCTCGTGCTACTCATAAGTTATAAATGAGCAATAACTCAGCCGATCAGCTAAATCAGCTATATAGTGAGATTTATATCTTACTACAAAAAGAAGAAAAAATACGTAAGCAGACAGCAGAGGTTTTAAGTAAGGCAAAAGCCGCAATAGACCCCCGTCGTGAATTTAACAAATGGCTCAAATCTTCCGAGGGTAAATCTTGGAAGAAAAAGCAATTTGATTATCAGGAATGTAAATGCGCTTACTGTGGAGAATTACTGAGATTTGCAGATGCAGTTGTACATCATGTACTTCCTTTGAAAGAATTTGGTAATGCTGCCAATAAACCTGAAAATTTCAAATTACTTCATCCTAGTTGTAATCTCAGTATCGGAACAAAAATAGTTGAGTTTTAATATATTACAAGGAGTAATAATCACTATGGCTAGTAAGCAGCAACTTATCAAAGAAGTAGCAGAAAAATTTGGCTGGACTCAGGCAGACGTGAAGAGAGCAGTGGATGAATATGGTGAAGTTAAGACCAAGGAAGATGTTATCGCTTGCTGTCTTCATTTTGCAGGACCAGAGCTTAAAAAACGCAAATTTGCACTAGAAGCAGCCAAAAAAACAAATAAGAAAAATCTGGAGATAATAGAAAATCTGACTAAACAGTTAACTAGCGTTACTAACTTTTACCAAAGCGAACTAGTTCCTACGTTACGAGCTAAAATTGAAGAACAAGAAGAAACAATACGAGACATTCTCAAGCAAATGCCTTGGGCTAGTTGAGGATAGAAAGTATGAGTAATGAATTACCGATGTTAACACAACTACATCTGAAATCTTTTGGGCTGTCTGACTATTTGGTAAAACAAATTTTTAGAGGTTTAGAAGCAATTCAAACAATAAGTGGATTTAAAGAATATGCTGTCGCTGATGTGAGAGAGTCTGTTGAAGCTAAATTATCAAATCCTAAAACTAAACCAGAGTCCCGTCAAAAACTACAGAAAGTTCTAGATTGGATCAATGGAGACTCAAACGTTATTAAGGTAGATTTCCTGAAAAATTTACCTCCGGCACAGAGACTTGAGGTTTTGAGCAAAAGAATTGAGGATTTAGAGAAAAAGGAAGAATTGCTATCTCTGGAAACAGATAAGTTACTCATGGAAGCTAACAAGGCTCTGAAAAAGTAGATAGATGATCATTCAGTTTTATACATGATTACCCATTACCAAATTTAACTGATGATCTATTTAGTTAACGATAGTCGTAGGTTGGGTTGAACGAGGAGAAACCCAACAAACCGCCCCGAAAATGTTGGGTTTGTTTTCTCAACGCAACCTACGAACGTCTCACAATGAAGTAAGTCACCTGATTTAATTCTGGCAATAAAATCAGTCTGTTGTGCTTTGAGTATAGTTGTCCAGTCCATCTGTAAAAATTCCCCTTTATCTGACAAGGAATATATATTAATATTCCCCCAAAATCTGCAAAAATCACCAATTTAAATCACAAATTAGCTAACCTGCCCAGAAATGAAATTCAGCACTAATAGTTCAAGTCTACTAAAATAGACTAAAAGCTTTTTATAGTCGTCTAAATAGGACTTTTGCTATTAGCCTGATAATTCATTCTCAGGCGGGTATTTTACACAGTGTATCAAATTTTTCAATATGGCTGAACTACCTAAAACCCTAGAAGCGTGCAGTTCAATCCGGTGAAGCGGTAAAATCGTCCTTAGCTGAACGTACCAATTAATGAGAAAATAAAGACTTGCAATCATCCTTGTCTTGTATTGCTTCCCACCGAAAGGAATTTTTATCAATGTGGAAACGAATTGCGTTAATCTTGGTTTTAGTGTTCAGTATCAGTTTCAGTAACCCTGATGTTGCTGCTGCGGCTGGACTCAAAAGCTTTGTAGATACTGCTGATGGTTATCAGTTTTTATATCCTAATGGTTGGTTGCAAGTTAAAGTTGCCGACGGTCCTGATGTGGTATTTCATGATTTAATCGAAGTATCAGAAAATGTCTCTGTGGTGATTAGTCCTGTTCCTGAAGGTAAAAGTTTAACTGAATTGGGAACACCCACTGAGGTAGGATATAAATTAGGAAAAGCTGCTCTTGCTCCTGAAGGTTCTGGACGTTCCGCAGAATTAGTTAATGTTGCTCAAAAAGAAACTGATGGTAAAACATACTATTTTCTAGAGTATGAAGTTCAACTTCCTAACCGTGAAAAACGCCACAATATAGCTAGTGTTGCTGTGAGTCGTGGTAAGTTGTTTACTTTTAACGCTTCTGTACCTGAAAGACGTTGGAAAAAACTGCAACGCATGATTGATGAAGTTGTCAGTTCTTTTACGGTTTATTAATTTAGCTGATTGGGATGATCAATTTTAGATTTTAGATTTTAGATTTTAGATGGAAATGAAGTAAGTAAAATCCAAAGTCCAAAATTTAAAATCTAATACCCAATTACCAATTACCAATTACCAATTACCAATTACCAATTACCAATTACCAATTACCAATTACCAATTACCAATTACCAATTACCAATTACTTATGAATATTCCTGATTTTATACTTGCTTCTGCTTCTCCTGCACGTCGTCGTTTGTTGCAAACTGTGGGTATTGAACCTATTGTTAAAGCTAGTGATTTTGATGAGTCGCAAATTCAAATTAGTGAACCAAAAGCATTAGTAGAAATTTTAGCTAAGTGTAAAGCTGAAACTATTGCACCTGAGTTTCCCTCTGGGTTAGTGATGGGTTGTGATTCGGTTTTAGCCATTGATGGACAGATTTATGGTAAACCAGAAAATGCAGAAGTGGCGATCGCTCGTTGGAATTTAATGCAGGGTAATTTTGGTGATTTGTATACTGGTCATGTTTTAATTGATAATACCCAAAATCGCACTGTTGTTAAATGTCAAATTACTAGGGTTTATTTTGGGAAAATGAGCGATCGCGCCATTGCAGCTTATGTTCAAACAGGTGAACCCCTTAAATGTGCCGGTGCTTTTGCTTTAGAAGGTTTTGGTAGTTTATTTGTGGAAAAAATCGAAGGTTGTCATAGTAATGTAATTGGTTTGAGTTTACCATTACTGCGGCAAATGTTAGCAGAATTAGGTTATGAAGTTACAGATTTTTGGCAATAGTTGAGTAATGATTATTCCTAATTTACCTCATTCCTTTACCTTCCAAAATCCAGAGATTTATCAAACATTCTGACTCCTGACTCCTGACTCCTTACCTTAATCACAATTTTCACTTAACCAATTACTTAAATCACCTTCAGTTTTAAAATCTAATAAAGCTTCCCCCAAATCTTCTAACTGTGTAAAAGATAAATCTTGAATTTGATTTTGAATGTCTGTACCTATTTTTCCTAAATGACGCTGAAGCTGACGCATAATTAACTTCACTTCCGAGCGTCTTCCCTGTTCTAAACCTTCTCTAACAATTTTTTGATAAACTACAGATTCTTGCATAATATCCTCCCGAAAATAAACGTTAATTAAAATCAGCAAAATGTTATATATAGTGTAATTGATTATATTTTTATAATTCTTAATACAATAGTACAATACAATGTACTCACTAATAGTAAACTAAATTATAAATTACATCGTTTACATAAAAAATATGTCTTCCATTTCTACCCCATCCCTACGTGAACAACAACATCCCTTGATTTGTAAACTAGCTGATACAATTGAAGCAGCTTGGCATAAATACCTAGATTTATCACCCTATCATTTACCCGATGAATTAGGATATGTAGAAGGTAGACTAGAAGGGGAAAAACTAATTATAGAAAATCGTTGTTATCAAAGTACCCACTTTCGTAAAATGCACTTGGAACTAGCAAGAGTGGGAAATATGTTAGATATTTTGCATTGTGTGATGTTTCCCCGTCCAGAATATGATATACCTATGTTTGGTTGCGATTTAGTTGGAGGTAGAGGTCAAATTAGTGCTGCGATCGCTGACCTTTCTCCAGTCAACTTAGACCGGATTTTACCAGAAGGTTATAATTCTCAACTGAAAAATTTAACAACAATTAACTTTTCCCAACCTCGTGAGTTACCAGATTGGGGAAATATCTTTTCTGACTTTTGTTTGTTTATTCGTCCCAGTTCTTTAGAAGAAGAAAGCTTATTTTTGGGAAGAGTAAAAGACTTTTTAGATATTCATTGTAGTCAAGCGATCGCATCTATTCCCGTAGCAGCAGAAAAAGTACCTGTAATTATTGCCGGACAACATAATTATTGTACAAAACAACAACAAAATGATAAAACCCGACGAGTTCTAGAAAAAGCTTTTGGTGAAGATTGGGCAGAAAATTACATGACTACGGTATTATTTGATTTACCAGAATAAGTCAGTATTCAGCTATCAGTAATCAGTAATCAGTTATTAGTTATCATCCAATAGCAGTAAGAGCAGGGAGCATCCCAAATGTGTCAGTTTATTTTAAGTTTATTCTTATCTAAACAATAGAAAATTACCCCTCGCTTGATATGATTGAACCGCAAAGAACGCAAAGAACACAAAGAAAGATGTTAGAGAATTTAGCGCAGACTCATCAAGAAACAGTATAACAAGGATACAGAGTTTTGTTAAATTACACCAGTGTTAATCAGAGCAATTTACAGACTATGATTGATTGTTTTCAGGTTCTTGCGGATCATTGACTGCTGACAGATGAATGCTTACAGCAGTTTTCATGTCTTTAGACCACAGTAAGGGCGAAGCATTCGGATGATAGTCTTAGATAAAAACCGATAATTAATTGTCCGAATGCTGATGCTTCCAGCACGCTTCGCGAACGCCCCTACATTGTTCACGCGAAACTTAAATCAAAATGTGGTTTATTTACCTGAAAATAGCTGTAATTGAAAAATTTTTAAGACTCCCTATCTGTAAGCTTCGTTACGTTTTTTCATCACTAATAAATGTAGAATTTATTTAACTAAAGTTAAATGGGAGTTTAAAATCGGTAGAAATAAAAGTAGCGCATCATATATTATCAGGAAATTACCAAAAATATTTTTTGTTTTGTTAGATGTAAACAAATAAATTGGTTCACAGGTTAACAATTCAGTTGTTAACAATTCAGTTAAGAAAACATTGATATTAGGAATTTTCTATTTGATATAGGGGTATGTAACACTTCTTCATACCCAGATCCCTGACTTCTAATATCAATTCTTAATTTATTTTTGCGTGATTATTATTAGCGCATTTATTCCATATTGCTGGGATAAATCATCAGCAATAAAAAATATTTGCTTAATATTTGCTTATCTGGGTGCTGAATGTGGTGAATTAAACAGTGCGAATTCCTGTAATTTTTTGTGCAATCACAACTTATATTTTACCAAATCAACTGAGGCTAATTTGCTTTTTTACTTTCACAAATCACAAATTAGATAAAAGGGCAACATATCATGTCAAGGGTGACTGAAAAGCCAAAGTTAACAGAATCGGCACTAGAAAAATCTCAAGTTTGGTTGAAAGTTGCTATAGCCTTACCAGTAGCGATCGCCGCTGGTGTTCTAGGTACAGCCAGAATTGAACAATTAAAAAAACTAACTTCCTCCGTATCCATAGCTCCTACTCCCAGTAGTATTAGTGCTGTGGGCAGATTAGAACCGCGAGGAGAAGTAATTAAAATAGCTGCTCCCAACTCAGGACTATCAGCAGGTTCACGAGTACAACAACTATTGGTAAAAGAAGGACAAAAAGTACAGCAAGGTCAAGTTATTGCCATTTTAGACAGCCGCGACACCAATATGGCCGCAGTCGAAGAAGCAAAAGCCAGACTACAAGAATCTCGTGCTAATTTAGCCCAAGTAAAAGCTGCTTCACCAAGAGATATTCAAGCTCAAACAGCGGTCATTTCTCGTTTACAAGCACAGCTAGAAGGAGAAAAACAAGCCCAACAAGCGACTATTGCCCGCATCGCAGCCGAATTAAGTGGGGAAAAAATCGCCCAAACTGCCACAATTAAACGTCTAGAAGCCGAACTCAGTGGACAAAGAGATAGTTTAAGAGCCACAATTAACCGGGTACAAGCTGAACAGCGCAATGCTCAAGTTGATGCCGGACGCTATGAGTTTTTATATCAACAGGGGGCTATTTCCCAGCAAGAAAGGGATAGAAGACGTTTGAGTGCTGTCACCGCTACTCAGCAACTGCGGGAAACTCAAGCTAGTTTGAGACAAGCACTAGGAACACTACAACAACAAATTGCTGAAGCTAGAGCTACTCAAATCCAAACTATCGCTACTTTACAGCAGCAACTGATCGAGGCTACGGCCACCCGCGACAAAACTGTGTCCACATTACAAAGGCAAATTGACGAGGAAAGAGCGAGATTAAGCAGGTTATTAGATGTGCGTCCTACTGATGTACAAATGGCACAAGCTCAAATTAGTAATGCGATCGCCTTTGTCAGAAAAGCCCAAGCAGAACTGCAACTAAGTTATGTCAAAGCCCCAACCCCTGGCGAAATTTTAAAAGTTCACACCAAGTCAGGGGAAGTCATGAGTACAAATGGCATTGCGGAAATTGGACAAACGGATCAAATGTTTGTCATTGCTGAAATTCCCGAAGATAGTATTGGTAAAGTTCGTGTTGGTCAAAGTGCGACTATCACCAGTGATAACGGCGCATTTAGCGGGCAAATCAAAGGCAATATCACAGAAATTGGCCGAAAAATCGGTAAAAAAGATGTACTGAATACAGATCCAGCGGCAGATATTGATGCCAGAGTCGTAGAAGTCAAAATTTCTCTTTCTCCCGCAGATAGTCAACAAGTTTCTGGTTTAACTAACGCTAAAGTGATTGTGGAAATTAACACAGATGACATCACCAAAACCAGGTAATTTGAAATTAACTTGATGGTAATAAAACTGGGAGCATCCCCATAAAAGAAAAAATCAACACAGCCACACCAAAAACTCTCTAAAACTCTCTTACCTTTGTGTCCTTTGCACGCCAGTTGCTACAAGTCGGCAGAGCCGCCCAACGCACTGGCTCGTCTTTGCGGTTCAATCAAATTCAGCCAAATTCAGCATGGAATAATTTTCTGTTATTAGATAAAAATCAACTTCCACATTTGGGATATTCCCATAATACCTGGAATTGATTCATTTAATTAATCCCAAATCCAACATCTCCAATCCAAAATTAAATGACTCAAAAAATACCTCTATCTTGGCTACAACTGACAAGAGAAAAAACTCGCCTAGCTGTGGCTTTATCAGGTATTGCCTTTGCTGATATCTTGATGTTTATGCAGCTAGGTTTTCGGGATGCACTATATTACAGTAACGTCAGAATGCACAGCAGTTTAAAGGGTGACATTGTTGTAATTAACAATCAATCTAATGCTGTATTAGCAATGAAACCTTTTTCCCAAAGGCGATTATATAAAGCTTTAGATGTGCCAGCAGTGGAATCAGTGCATCCGATCTATTTAGACTATACCACTTGGAAAAATCCTATTACTGGTCGCCCTCGTAGTATCCTAACTTTTGCCTTCAACCCAGAATTTAATGTTTTTGATTTGCCCGGAGTAGAAGAAAATATCAATAAATTGAAAATGCCAGATGTGGTATTATTTGACCGTTCTTCTAGGGTAGAATATGGATCAATTGCTAGTGATTTTGAACAGGGAAAAAATGTCACAGCAGAGGTGAGAAGACGACGAATTAAAGTAGCAGGATTATTTACTTTAGGAGCATCATTTGGCGCAGATGGCAATTTAATTACCAGTGATGTCAACTTTTTGCGAATATTTAATAATCGCCAAAGGGGATTAATTGATATCGGGTTAATTAGATTAAAACCTGGTTCAGATGTCAAGCAAGTGGCTGCATATTTGCGGACTTATTTACCTACAGATGTGAATGTTTTCACTAAAGAAGAATTTATTGATTTTGAAAGAAACTATTGGGCAACGAGTACCGCTATTGGTTTTATTTTCACTTTAGGGACAATTATGGGTTTTATTGTGGGAACTGTAATTGTTTATCAGATTTTGTATACAGAAGTAACAGATCATTTATCTGAATATGCTACTCTCAAAGCCATAGGTTATACACAAAATTATTTATTAACAGTCATTCTGCAAGAAGCTTTTATGTTAGCAGTTTTAGGATACATTCCTGGATTTGCTTGTGCTTTATTTCTTTACCGAGTTGCTAGAGATGCCACACTTTTACCAGTTTTTATGAGTTATTATCGGGCTATTATGGTACTAATATTAACTATTTTAATGTGTTTTATTTCTGGTGTAATAGCCATGAGAAAATTACGCTCCGCTGATCCTGCTGATATTTTCTAAAGTGGAAGGCAGGAGAGGAGAATTTTAGATTTTAGATTTTAGATTTTAGATTTTAGATTGGAGATGACAAAAACAATCCAAAATCCTTTCATCCAAAATCCTTTCATTGCATCACCAATCACCAATTACCAATCACCTATGATGAACACTTCAGAACCAGTAATTGCCATTAAAAATATCAACCATTATTATGGTCGAGGGGCGCTGAGAAAACAAATTTTATTTGATATTAACCTAGAAATATATCCGGGAGAAATTGTCATTATGACTGGTCCATCAGGTTCAGGTAAAACCACATTACTAAGCTTAATTGGTGGGTTGCGGTCTGTACAAGAAGGAAGCCTGAAATTTTTAGGTAAGGAACTATTTGGCTCTAGTCAAAGTCAATTGGTACAGAGTCGGCGTAATATAGGTTATATTTTCCAAGCTCACAATTTACTCGGTTTTTTAACTGCTAGACAAAATGTGCAAATGGCAGTGGAATTAAACGAGGGTATTTCTCAATTCCAAGCTATTAAAAAATCAGAAGCTATGTTGGGGGCAGTGGGGTTAGCTGAAAGGATGAACTACTACCCAGACAATTTATCTGGTGGGCAAAAACAAAGGATAGCGATCGCCCGCGCCTTAGTCAATCAACCTCCATTAGTTTTAGCAGATGAACCAACGGCAGCATTAGATAAACAATCAGGACGTGATGTGGTAGAAATCATGCAGCGTCTAGCAAAAGAACAAGGAACGGCAATTTTATTAGTTACCCATGATAACCGCATCCTAGATATAGCTGATCGTATCGTGGAAATGGAAGATGGTCTGTTAACTCGTGATGCTCAAAATATACCTATCAGCCACAAGGTAGGTCCGCAAGTTTCAGAGTCTCACTAACTAAACTGTTTACTGAGTCAAGCCTTAGCTTTTCCAGTTGTTTTTTTTGGTGGTGGAGGAACAGTTGGCTTTCCTGTTGGACCCTCTGAAGGTGCAGCAACATTTGGTTGGCGAGTAGTACGGAAAGTAACATTTACCCCTTCATTGGATTGTTCCAAAACCAGCAGGGGTGTGGGTTTAGCCTTTTGATCCCAGTGCATATAGACAATCCTACCCTGAATCGTTGGCTGTCATGAGTCGTCATCATCTCTAGGACTCAGATAAGTTTCTATACAGTCCATAATTTGGCTAATAGTCGTAGAAGTTGCCTGTGTTGGTAACTTCATTAACCGAATTTGAATCCTAAACAATACTCGCTTGACAATATTAGGTGGTACACCAGTTTCATACTCAACATCAAAAAGCTGGTCTACCTGTCTACCAGTGCTGCTGGCAACTCCTACTTGTCCCTGTTGAGACTGGTCTAGGCGCAGTGCTAAAGAAATTTTATCTTTGATTTTGATTTTAATTTGATTAACAATCGCAAAATAAAATACTTCCTCTGACATCCGCATTCGCAGATAATCAAGGTTAAAGTCCCGCGAGTGGACTAAATCCGGGTTGGTTTCCATGTTGCGAATGGTTTCCAGAGCCAATTTTAATTTTTTTTCTAGTTCTCGCGTGCGAAATTTTTCAAATTTGATGCTTTTTTCATATTTATGGATTAAAACTTGTCCATAAATAATTACACCGATTAGTCCTAACAGCAGTCCTCTACTGGCATACATGAATAAGGATGATGTTGGAGACTCATTGGCTGGTACTTATTGAATTGCCTTTATAGTTTTAGCTTTTGAAGACTGGGCTAGAAAGATGGTACTGAGCATGGTTAGCAAATTAAAATATTTTACTGATAATGTTTAGGATGCCCAAATATTTGGTATCACTTTACTGTATTATCAATCTTTTTTTACATCATAATTCCTTGATTGTCATTTTTCTATGTACAGACACATTAGCAATTCTCATGAGTGGAAGAATATACGTCTCGTAGCCACAGATATGGATGGAACTTTGACTCAAGAGGGAAAATTCACCTCCTCACTGTTGCAAGCTTTAGAGAATTTAGCAGCTACAGGAGTTAAGGTATTGATTGTCACCGGTCGTTCAGCTGGTTGGGTCAGTGGACTCAGTAGTTTGATGCCAGTTGCGGGTGCTTTAGCAGAAAATGGGGGTTTGTTCTATTCATCTCTTAAATTAGAACCACTAACTTTAACACCTATTCCTGATTTAGCTCAACATCGTCAGGACTTAGCTACAACTTTTACCAAATTACAAAGTCAATTTCCGCAAATTCAGGAATCTGCTGACAATCGGTTTCGTGTCACTGATTGGACATTTGATGTTGCTGATTTGACATTAAATGAATTGCAATATCTCAGTAACCTTTGTCAACTTGAGGGTTGGGGATTTACTTATAGTAACGTCCAATGTCACATTAAACCACAAGCACAAAATAAATCTGCGGGACTGTTACAAGTGCTACGCGAATACTTCCCAGAATATTCACTAGAACAAGTTGTTACTGTAGGTGATAGTCCCAATGATGAAAGTTTATTTGATAGTCGTTATTTTCCTATTTCTGTAGGTGTGGCAAATGTGATGAAATATGCCAATCAGTTACAGTATCAACCTACTTATGTAACTAATGCGGCTGAAGGAGCAGGATTTTTTGAGTTATCTAGTTATATTTTGCAAAGCTTGTCAACGTCAAAAAGTTAGATGATTCATAGTAATAATTCAGCAATCAGTAAATTGCTACGCCATTTACAGATTACTGATAGCTAAATTTTTACACCTATTATAACATATTTTGTGTTTTATAAACTAATTTTACCAGTCTGTTAGTTTGTTCTTATCAAAGAATTTCTTGCTACTAGTTAGATAATATCTAGGTTAACTCATGTAACATATATAACATTTTTAGGCTAGAATTTGATTTAAAATCAGTGAAAGTCATTGCTGAATATTGATAGACGCTCGTTATAGCAACACTCAACCTATATTTTGATGAGAACAGTGACAATTTGCAACACTGTATAGTTTTCCCACCAAGCTTTTGGGATTGATATATGGGATCACAATATTCGATATCAGTAATTAATAAGTTAAGGTAATACCATTTTTATTATTTCTTTGCTATTTTGTATTTAACGGGACAGTTATTCAACACACCGTGAGTTTAAATAGCAATTAATTAAGGAATTTATCTGCCTATTACTTGTAAGATATTCCAATTGCAATTTTTTGATCTAGAATTACTAAGGCAACGCAGATTTCTGTAAGATTTTGCATGGTCATCAGCCAAAATGGCAGAAGTTTATCAAGTTTATCAATTTAAAGACAACAGGATGTAGAACTATGATCACCACAAATTCTCAATCTATCATTTTCCCTAACTTGATTAGCCAGATCGAAGCAACCCAACAAACAAGTCATAAATCTGATTTACTACAACCAATACGTCAATGGTTAGATGAAATCGAATTTCACAATCGTCAACTAGCGAAATTGATCGCTAAACTGATTCCTGCTCAATGTCCCTTTGAACGTGATATTGTATTTTTCGGTCGCAAAATTGCCCACATTCCCCCTATGTGCAAACTCAATCCCCTATACGAACAATTTGTAGGCTTGCGTTTTCGCGCATTGTGTTATTTAGTAGATGAATGTGGCGAAGATATTCAATCCTACTGCTAAATCACCCTAGATACAACAACAAATGGAAATTAAGATCGAGCATCAACCGAGTCAAGAGAGCCTCAATCAGTTAGGTGTATACAAATGGGCAATTTGGCAAAAAGAAGTTTCCAAATTCCCTTGGACTTATGATTCTGAAGAAACTTGTTACTTTTTAGAAGGCGATGTAGTTGTTACCCCTGATGGCGGACAACCAGTGCAAATGGGTAAAGGAGATTTAGTAACATTTACTGCTGGGATGTCTTGTACATGGGAAATTATCAAAGACGTAAAAAAACATTATTCCTTTAATTAATTCGGCACTTCTGCACCAAGAGTTAAGATTTATGATCTTTGTCTCCTGGTATAGTTGACGATTTACAAAACAAACATTTCATCATTTACTTGGAGTAAGTCTTGTCTGGAGATTCGCAACGAGTTTGATTAACTCCAGTTGCAATAATTTGCAAATTGTAAATTCAAGTTGTCAATTGTTCAATATTTTCATCACTTGTTGCGACTCCCAAATAATTACCCAAATAATTACAATTACAATTACCAGTTAAAAGTTAAAGCTTAAAAATCATTTGTAAAAATATTCATCAATCAGGAATAACTGATATATAATTATATTCTCCTATTTACATAAGATTTACACAAAATGTTATTACATCTCAGCACCTGGCCAGAAGTTGAAACTTATTTACAACAATCTCAGGGAATTATTATTCCCATTGGTTCAACTGAACAACATGGACCTACTGGTTTAATTGGAACTGATGCGATTTGTGCAGAAGCTATATCTCGTGGTGTGGGGGAAACAACATCAGCGATGGTTGCACCAACAATTAATGTCGGTATGGCATTACATCACACTGCTTTTCCCGGTACAATTAGTTTACGTCCTAGCACTTTAATTTTAGTAATCAAAGATTACATTACCTGTTTAGCAAAAGCTGGTTTTACAAAGTTTTATTTTATTAATGGACATGGTGGAAATATTGCTACTTTAAAAGCTGCTTTTTCTGAAACCTACGCACATTTAGAAGATTTACAAATTCAAAACTACCAAAAAGTACAATGTCAAATTGCTAATTGGTTTATGTGTGGTTCTGTATATAAACTAGCGAAAGAATTGTATGGGGATCAAGAAGGTTCTCATGCTACCCCTAGTGAAGTTGCTGTTACTCAATATGTCTATCCAGAAGCTATTAAAAAAGCTCCTTTATCTCCAGAGGTTGCAGGTGGTCATAAAATTTATGGTGCAGTTGATTTCCGGTTACGTTATCCTGATGGCCGTATGGGTTCAAATCCTGATTTAGCAACTCCTGAACATGGTAAACAATTTTATGATGTAGCTGTGGAGGAGTTGAGTAAGAGTTATTTGGAGTTTTTGCATCAGGAATAAATCCTGTAGAGATGATTTACACATCATCTCTATTTTGAAATAAATCAAAATTGGTGTATTATAACCCACATTCCGCAGATAAAATCCAATTCTGAATAATTATCACGAAAGATTCAGGGTTGTACAAACTTTACTCCAAAAATATTCTCAATAAATGAGATAAATTCCTAATAAACATTTTATAGTTCCTTTGAACTAAAATCCTGAAAACCCTTACCAAACAATGTTTTTGGAGATAATTATTTTTTTATTCTCCGCTTATGCGGAATGTGAGTTATAAATTTATCACGTTCCAGCTAATAAACCTGTAATAATTGAGTATTTCATGGCTGTTTTGTCGTGAACATATATGAGAATTGTAAACCCACATAAGTGGGTTTGTCATTTTATTAACTTTGAGCTATACCTTCTTCCCGTGCAGCTTGTTTAACAGCAGCAGCAACTGCTGTAGAAACACGCTCATCAAACACGGAAGGTATAATATGTTCTCGATTTAAATCAGAAGGTTTGACTAAAGAAGCGATCGCATTTGCAGCTTCTAAACACATATTAGTTGTAATTGTTTTCGCTCGACAATCTAACGCCCCACGAAATACCCCAGGAAAAGCCAGAACGTTATTAATTTGATTGGGGTAGTCACTACGGCCAGTAGCCATGACTGCGACATTTTTAGGTACTAATTCTGGTTGAATTTCGGGGATGGGATTGGCCATTGCAAACACAATAGCATCCTTTGTCATTGCTTGTACCATTTCTGGTGTTAAAACTCCAGGTCCACTCAACCCAATAAACACATCTGCACCTTGGGTAGCACCTGCTAAAGTTCCTTGTGCTTTAACTGCAAATTCCCTTTTTTCGTCGTTCAAATCTGTGCGATTAATAGAGATAATGCCTTTAGAATCACA
Source organism: Sphaerospermopsis sp. FACHB-1094 (assembly GCF_014696195.1). Classification (NCBI taxonomy): domain Bacteria; kingdom Bacillati; phylum Cyanobacteriota; class Cyanophyceae; order Nostocales; family Aphanizomenonaceae; genus Sphaerospermopsis; species Sphaerospermopsis sp. FACHB-1094. The sequence goes on from NZ_JACJPT010000043.1 coordinate 37,337, forward strand.
CATCCAAATTTGTTCTGCGCCGGCTTTTCTGAGTAAACGAGCAACTGCGATCCCCGCTGCACCAGCACCATTAATGACAATGCGGATATTTGCAATTGATTTATGTACTAATTTCAAAGCATTCAGTAAAGCAGCTAAGGTAACAATTGCAGTACCATTTTGATCATCATGAAAAATTGGTATATCTAATTCTGCTTGTAGTCTTTTTTCGATTTCAAAACAACGGGGTGCAGCAATATCTTCAAGATTTACACCACCAAATACAGGGGCGATATTTTTGACTGCTTTGATGATTTCTTCTGTATCTTGGGTATCTAAGCAGATGGGGAAAGCATCTATACCTGCAAATTCTTTAAATAACATGGCTTTACCTTCCATTACGGGTAAAGCAGCACCAGGACCAAGATTACCTAAACCTAATACTGCGCTACCATCGGTGACAATGGCGACAGTGTTTTGTTTAATGGTGAGGTGGTAAACTTCCTCTGGGTTTTCGGCGATCGCTTTACAAATTCTTCCTACTCCTGGTGTGTAGGCCATAGCTAAATCAGAAACACTTTTTAAAGGAATTCTACTAGCAATACTGATTTTCCCGCCCCGATGTAAATTAAAAGTCCGGTCATAAACATCTATGACTTTAATATCAATTAGCTCTTTTACCGCTTGAACAATAGTTTCCGCTTGTTCTGTACTTGCTGCATCTACAGTAATATCACGGATAGACTCTTGGCGGTTTTGTTCAATTAAATCTATTTGTCCGAGATTACCACCACTAGAAGCGATCGCCTGTGTTACAGATGCTAACATCCCCACCCGGTTGGGAATTTGTAAGCGTAGTGTCACACTGAAACTAGAATTAGGAGTGAGATTTGTCATGGTGCGATAGTTAGATTTTGAATCTTAGATTTTATATTGAATTGCTAGTAAAATTGCAACTTTGATAAAAAATATGACATTTCATGTATAAGATTCAGATCCCGGACTTCTTATTCAGATCACGGACTTCTTTAAGAAGTCCGGGATCTATCAAATGTTTACTTTATCTTTAAGTAGGTAAATTATTCGGATCAATACCTTGGGAAACTAAAAAAGCTATTAATCTCTCCTTTTCTTCTCTTTCTTGTTCTGCACGTTGTCTTTCTTGTTCTGCACGTTCCCGTTCTCGTTCCGCACGTTGTCTTTCTTGTTCTGCAACTTCTTTTTCTTTAGCAATTTGTTCTAAACCCCAAGGTAACAAATTACCATTTTTGTCCCACCACCTTAACCAATAACCGTTTCTACCTTCTTTTTCACCTTGCCAAATTCCTAAAAATAACCCCATGTTTTCAATCCAATGACGACCATTTTCATCTGGTAATGTCAATTGATATCGGTCGTTTTTTAATTCATAAAATTCTAATAAACCAGCATCAGGTTCAAAAATCACGTATATAGGAACTTGTAAAACCTGTTCATAAAAAAACCATTTTCCCGGCGGATAACTCCGTTTAACAGAATATTCTCCCCCATCACCCCCATCATTATGAGATAGAAATTCCATGACTATTAATGGAAATTCACCTTCTAAATATGATGTATAACTTCTACGTTCTGGTAAAACTTCTTTCACGGATGGTATATATAACCAATCTGGTGCTTTAACAACAATTTCACCATTAACTGTCGCACAAAGTCCAAAATTAGAAACTATTAGCATTTCTGGTTTGATAAAACCTGCTATTTCTAAACTTTCCCGTAATGCACCTGCTAAAAGCGGTTGTCCTGTATTTTCCACCGGTTCATCCTCTAACTGAAAATCATCGGGTAAAGCTTCCCAAGTGATTACCAGTTGTTTGACTGTTTTCGGTGCAGTTGTTGGTTCACTAAGTTGGGTTGCCATTTAGATTACCTCTGGTTGATTTATTTTCATTGTATACTAGGAGTCAGGATGTCCAGAATTTGGATTGATGATTTTTGATTGTTTAATATTTTTATTTGTCTGAATCAGGATTTTCAGGATTTTAGGATGTACAGGATCTAGTTTATTAGTTGTTTGTTGGTGGTTGAGATTTGATTTTTTCTGAATCAGGATGTCCAGGATTTGAGGATGCACAGGATGTGATTTATTAGTTGTTTGTTGGTGTTTAATGTTTTTATTTGTCTGCTCAATTATTTATATTTTTTATAATACCAAAATTTAGTAATTGGTCAAATTAAATATTAATTAATTAACAAAATTAACAAAATTAACAAAATCAAATAACCTGTAAATCCTGAAATCACCACATCATAAAAATCAAAACTCTCACTAAAAAACCACATCCTGAAAATCCTATAATCCTGGATATCCTGATTCAGACAAAATTCAAAATCCTCA
>NZ_JACJPT010000044.1:0-39597 GCF_014696195.1 Sphaerospermopsis sp. FACHB-1094
AGTCCCCAGTCCCCAGTCCCCAGTCCCCAGTCCCCAGTCCCCAGTCCCCAGTCCCCAGTCCCCAGTCACCAGTCCCCAGTCCCCAGTCACCAGTCACCAGTCCCCAGTCCCCAGTCACCTACAATAATCTTTCCCAGTCTAAATTAGATCCAACTTCCGCTAGTTGTTCTAGGTTATTTGGATCTTCTAAAAAAGGTAAACAACCTAAAACGGGGATGTGAGTAAATGATTCAATTAACTCCGGTGGTGTTAAGTCAGCTATTTCCTCATCAAACCGTGGTTGTGTACAATTAAGGACAATTCCCCGCAAATTTATCTTAGCCTGTCTTGCCAATGCTACATTAGCCACAACTTGAGCGATCGCACCCAATCGCACAGGTACAACTAAAACCGTAGGTAAACGCCATTCACCCGCTAAATCAGCTACCGTCAATTCATCCGTAACTGGTGAACCTAACCCTCCCAAAGATTCCACCAACAAAAAATCACTTCGTTGTTGCAACTTTAACAAAGTTTGCCAAACCAAACCTAAATCTATAGTCCGATTTTCCTTAGCAGCGGCAATGGGTGGCGCTAGAGGTGCTTGAAAATACAAAGGCGTGAGTTCTTCTGGAGTCTGACTTAGTGTAAAAAGTGACTGATATAACTCCTTGTCACCCTCCCCAGATTGAATGGGTTTCATAATCCCCAAGCGGCTTTGAGGGCGATATTTTTGCCAATAGGCTGCTAGGGCGGTAGTCAAAAAAGTTTTACCAGCCTCCGTATCAGTTCCTGTAATTAGTAATGTGTTTGACAATTTATTTACGAATAATTACTGTAAATGAAAAAATTTAGCCCAGCCGGAAAATAGCTGGACTATCTTTAATTTAGCGTTAATCGCGCTAATTACTAGGCGTAATTTCTGGTGTGGGAGTAGTTTCCGGGATGGGATTATTTTCTGGTGAGTCTGTACCGGGTGTTTCCGTGAGTGAGGGGGTGGGGGTTTCGGTGGGAGTTGAGGTTTCGGTAGGGGTGGGGGTTTCGGTAGGGGTGGGGGTTTCGGTAGGGGTGGGGGTTTCGGTGGGGGTTGGGGTTTCGGTGGGTGTAGGTTCAACTGGGTTTTCTAAAGCGATATTCAAACTATAATCACTTTCAGCCACTTCTGTGGACAAAGTTAATTGAATAATGTATTCACCACTATTTGATAATAGCCCTTGATAAGAAGTAACTCGCTCTGAATCATAACTAATCGGTTGACCATCAGCGGTTAGCACCGCTAACACAACTCCACTTTCTTTGTCAACAGATACAGTTAACTTTTGCCCAACATCACCCGTAAAACTGTATTTAATTATTTCCTGAGCCTTGATAGTACCATCTACCTTAATTGTGTTAGATGTTCCGAATCTCAAACGTTTTGTATAGAAAACAAATTCAGTATTAGTCGGTGTTGGTGTTGGTGTTAATGTTAAATCTGGTGTTGGTGTAGATGTCACACCGGGAATAACAGGAGAAGGAAAACTTTGGGGTGTGGTTGCTTGTTCTGGTGGTGTTTGTGATTGTTGACTGCGAAGAGAATTAACCACTGTCCAAGAACCAAATCCTGCTAAGATTACTACGGCACTGCCAATAGCACCAATAGCTAACGGATTATCTAAGATAGAGCTACTTTGATGCGGTGGAATTACTGGATCAAGTGTGTTGGGTGTTAGTGGTAAAGGATCGGGACGATGACTAACAGCAACAGTTGGCAGATATGATACCTCTGGCTGCGGAATATGCCGTTGCTCCAGAGATTCTAAAGCTGATAATACATCCTTAGCACTTTGATAGCGATCGCCCGGTACATAACTTAACATCCGATTTAAAACTTCAGCAAATCCGTGATTCACTTCTACCCATTGCTGCCAGTTCCAAGTCAGTTGGGTTTCATTAAATAACTCTGCTGGTTCTTTTCCCGTCAACAAAACTATAGCCGTTACCGCTAGTGCATACAAATCACTATTAGGATAAGCTTTACCAGACTGCATTTGTTCACTAGGAGAATAGCCGGGTTTCCCCACCGTTGTCACCGGCTTTTTTTCCGGGGTAGATAACCGTGTAGCTAGTTCTTTCACCACCCCAAAATCAATTAATACAGGTTTTTGATCAATATCCCGTAAAATCAAATTATCCGGCGAAATATCCCGGTGAATAATTCTCTTGTTGTGAATATGCTCCAAAACGGGCAACAAAGAGCATAGCAAGTGTAATACCTCAGCTTCAGTAAAAGCTTGACTTTCAGCGCGACGTTCATTTAACAGGGTGTGATAGGTCTTCCCGCTAATGTAATCTTGCACCAAAAATAAGCGTTGATCTTGGGAAAACTTCTCTCTAAACTTGGGTATTTGCAGATGCTCGATTTGATATAAAGTGGCAGCTTCGCGTTCAAACAACTCCTGTGCCTTTTTTCCACCATAAACACCCGTCTCAGTGAGCATTAATTCTTTAATTGCACAAAGTTCGTTAAAGCGTCTTTCGTCTTCTGCGAGATAGGTTCTACCAAAACCCCCTTGTCCGAGAATGTGAATGATGTGATAACGATTTTGTAGAACAGTACCAACTTTAATGGGTGGTTGCATAATCAATAGAGTAAGTGTAATAGCAACTGAGCTAGAAATTAACTAAAGCATAAACGTGGGAATTGGGAATTGGGAATTGGGAATTGGGAATTGGGAATAGTTGATTAGAAAAAATAAAATTGATTACCTAGTCCCCAGTCCCCAGTCCCCAGTCACCAGTCACCAGTCACCAGTCACCAGTCCCCAGTCCCCAGTCCCCAGTCCCCAGTCCCCAGTCACCAGTCACCAGTCACCAGTCATGTCAACTGGCATTGATCATTTTCTGTGGGACTGATTAATACTGTTGAAAATTTGAAACAATTTTGAATTTATGTGCAAATAAATTGATCTCAGTGATAAAAGAAACGGTATAATAAGTGATCTACCATAGCAAATTATCAAATATTTGGGTGGTTCATTCCAATTTCCAAAAATGGAACTCTGAAACTATTGATCAAAATAGATGTCAGTATATTCCTCATTGGTTTTTTCTCAGAAGAACTAGAAAATTAGTGAATGTAAGTATATGGAGAAATATTGCAAGTTTGTATAGAAGTTTCAACAAAACTTACAAATGTTTTGTTTAGTCTATCTATGACCGTGAAATCTGCTAAATCTCTGATGATAATATCGCCATGAATGCACATCGAGGATCTGCTGTGCTGAGTTCTGCAACTTTGACAATGCACCCAGTCACCACAGGACTGACTGAAAATCACCGTCTGCGGCTGTTTTCTGGCTCTGCCAATTTACAATTATCCCAAGAAGTCGCTCGTTACCTGGGGATGGACTTGGGTCCGATGATTCGCAAAAGATTTGCGGATGGTGAACTGTATGTTCAAATCCAAGAATCTATTCGCGGTTGTGATGTCTATTTAATCCAGCCAACGTGCCAGCCAGTTAACGACCATTTAATGGAATTACTGATCATGATTGATGCTTGTCGTCGCGCATCTGCACGGCAAATTACCGCAGTAATTCCCTATTATGGTTATGCCCGCGCTGACCGTAAAACCGCAGGACGAGAATCTATCACCGCTAAACTGGTTGCTAACCTGATTACTCAAGCTGGTGCTAGTCGTATTCTCGCAATGGACTTACACGCAGCACAAATACAGGGGTATTTTGACATACCCTTTGATCATGTTTATGGTTCACCCGTGATACTGGATTATTTACAGAGTAAACAACTACATGATGTTGTAGTTGTTTCCCCTGATGTGGGCGGTGTTGCCAGAGCCAGAGCATTTGCCAAAAAATTGAATGATGCACCTCTGGCAATTATTGATAAACGCCGTCAAGCTCACAACGTCGCTGAGGTTTTGAATGTCATCGGTGATGTCAGAGGCAAAACGGCAATTTTAGTAGATGACATGATTGATACAGGCGGAACAATTACAGAAGGGGCGAAATTACTCCGTCAAGAAGGCGCTGGTCAAGTATATGCTTGTGCTACCCATGCCGTATTTTCACCACCAGCGATTGAACGCTTATCCAGTGGCTTATTTGAGGAAGTGATAGTTACTAACACTATTCCTATTCCTGAAAGTAATCGTTTTCCTCAGTTAGTCACGCTGTCAGTTGCTAATTTACTTGGTGAGGCGATTTGGCGGATTCACGAAGATAGTTCATTAAGTAGCTTATTCCGTTAGATGGCGAATTAAATCACCCCCAAGGATGATTTTTATCTGGAGTCAGTAGGGGTTTAGCAATGCTAAACCCTTACATTTATCTTGGGGAATAGGGAATAGGGAATAGGGAATAGGGAATAGGGAATAGTTGATTAAAAAACATAAAATTGATTACCCAGTCCCCAGTCCCCAGCGATGCACTGAGCTTGTCGAAGTGTCCCCAGTCCCCAGTCCCCAGTCCCCAGTCCCCAGTCCCCAGTCCCCAGTCCCCAGTCCCCAGTCACCTACTTTACTAAAGTTTCTAATTCTATTACTACTCGTTCTAATTCTTCTACCAAGGGTATAATTTTAGTATTTTTATTAGTTTTCTTAAAAGCATCCACTAAGGCGCGATAATACCACAAAGTTCCTTCTTTACCTGCTTTAAATCTTTCCCAGACTGCATCACCCATCAAACGATAGTCTTTAAGAATTGATCTAGCATTATAAATTTTATCAGCACAGGAAACCAGCAACACGGAAGGGGAAGCGGTGGGAATATGAGCGAGATATTTTTCTTTGCGTTCTTTCCAAGGGGGTTTAGGGTTGGTGTCTGCGTCGGTGCATCCGTCAACTATTGCGGTGACGTTATCTCCAAAGCGATGACGAATTTCTGCTCTGATGGCTACTCCTCCTTGATCTTCTATGGCATCATGTAATAATGCGGCGATCGCTTCTTCTTCGTTTGCACCATATTCTAAGGCTATGCTGGCTACTCCTAATAAATGGCTAATATAGGGTACTCCTGAACCTTTTCTGATCTGGGTTGCGTGGAGTTGGTGCGTGTAGGTTAATGCTTGGGTGAATCTTTCTGTTAGCATTTTTTAAATGGGTATTTTCCGTTTGGTGTTGAGGTTTGAAAGGATTGAACCGCGAAGGACGCAAAGGACACGAAGGAAGAAGAAGAAGAGGAGAGGAAGAGAGATTTATTTTTCACAATTTTAATATTTTTTTAATCAATTCTTTTCAATAACCATGAATAAGAACCTTTTCTATCTTTCCCAGTACCAGATATTTGCTTACTATCAGATGATAAATAACCTTGATTTTCTCCAAGTCTCCAATAACCAGATAAAATTTTTATTTCTTTTATTATTATTGTAGTTTTATCAGAGTGAATTTTTCCATTAATAGTTATCTTAGCTGTTCCATTCCACCAAATCAATTAATACTGCTTCTGATTTCCCAGAACGTATCATTATATTTTGCGGTTTTATATCTCGATGTAATAATCCATTATTGTGAACTACGGTTAATGCTTCTCCTATTTGCTGAATGTATTTTAATGCTATATCTTCAGATAAAACACCGTGATTTTCTACTAAAGTTCCTAAATTTTCCCCATCAATATATTCCATCACCATACACCACAAATCATCCTCATTTATAACTTCGTAAATTTTCACGATATGGGGATGATTGCATTTGGCTAACTTTATCGCTTTTTCCCGGTAAAGGTTCATAGCGAGAATTTATCGGATATTGATCATCAATTAAATCTTCTAAAATTTGTGCCACACACTCGACAAAATCAGACCTATAAGCTTTGGCAAGTTTTTTAAAAGAACGCTGAAAATTATCAGATTTTTCAATCGAGAAGGGAGTTAAGCCAGTCACGCACTTCTCCTTTTTTAACACGATTTGATGTTTCTGAATTACAAGCATCTTTTAAAACTTGTCTCATTACATCTTTGTAAAATGGATGATCTCTTTCTATCTGATCTAATTTCTCATGTCCTAATGCTTTTAAATCTTCTAATAAAATGACTGTGGTGGAAGCAGCTTGAGGTGGTAAACCTTGACGTGCTTTTTTCCAAGGAAATTCTAAGTGAGTCATATCACTTAAACGATAAGCATGATAACCACCAAAATATTCCCATACTTCTTCTAAAAGTTGTTTGTAATCTTCAGATATTTCTGATAATGATTCTTGACTGGGAATAGGTAATTGTTTAGCTTCAAATTCGCTATAAAATCTATAGGCAGGTGGACAAACTGGACCATAACGCCATGCCTGTATTTCTTCGGGAAATAATTGTTGATCATACATGGCTAAATACAAACTTTGGGCATAATAAAGCAGCTTTTGTACTTTCATATTTGTCATTTCTGCTTCTATGCCGTCTTGGTAAGCTTTAATAATGAAGTAGCGAGCTACGGTTAGACAATCAATCATAATCACACTCGCAAATTAAACACAATACATACTCCATTTATTATACTTTAAATTCATTTTTTAGTACATTTTTACTGAAAAATCTGTTGATTAGACGATGAACCCCAAGAAACACTCTTGGTATTTTCTCTCAAAATCACAATTGTTGTAACAATTAAGCTAGAATTATTAAAGGTTCTTTACACAACTGGCAAAAACCCCCGCCTAAAAAATCTCAAGTACACTTAACTTCTATTATGACTATTATGAGAATACTTTTTGGCGGTTTAAAATAATAGAAAATCCTGATGTGACAAACTAAGAACCTATGCCACAAACGCTTCTGAATGAAATTATTAACCAGCTAAATAGTTTAGAACAGGATGAACTACAGCAGCTTAATCAGATTATTCACATATATCTGACTGACAAAGCACAAGCTGATCAAACCACAAAATTTTATCAAGCACTTGTAAATTCTGGTTTGGTGAAAGAAATTAAACAACCCATTCCCCAACCACAGGAAAGAACTCTCATTCAAGTACAGGGTAAACCTGTTTCTCAAACTATCATTGAGGAACGCTGCTAAATGACTGTTTATTTCTTTGATAGTAGTGCTTTAGTTAAACGCTATGTTGCGGAAATAGGTTCAACTTGGGTTGTGAGTTTGTGTAATCCTAATTTCAAAAATAATGTATTTATTGGTGCTATTACTGCTGTGGAAATTACTGCGGCAATTAGTAGACGTGCAAGGGGTGGAAATATCTCATCTTCAGATGCTACAACAGTTTATTCCCAATTAAAAAATGATATTCAATCTGAATATCAAGTAATTGAAATTACAGATACTATTATTAATTCAGCCATGACCTTAGCAGAAAAACACGGTTTGCGGGGTTATGACGCAGTTCAGTTAGCTGCTGCTAAAGCTATTAATGATCTTTGCATAGCCAATAATTTGCATCCATTAACTTTTGTATCTGCTGATCAAGAATTGAATAATGCCGCAGTCTCCGAAGGTTTAGTCGTTGATAATCCCAATAACCACCCCTAAACCTCAAAAACACTCTTGCTATTTCCTGTCAAAATAACAATTTTTGTGACAATTGAGTTAGAATTATTAAAGGTTCGTTACAGAACTGGCAAAAAACCCCCACTTCTGTTAAAACGACCAAACCCTAAGCTAACTAAGCTATTAAATCTAAAAACCCTAAATTACACAACAACGCTCTTATGACGCTCCCAATTCGTAACGTCGCCATTATCGCCCACGTTGACCACGGTAAAACCACCCTGGTTGATGCTCTCCTCAAACAGTCCGGCATTTTCCGCGAAGGCGAAGACGTTCCGGATTGTGTGATGGACTCCAATGATCTGGAGAGAGAGCGGGGAATTACTATTCTTTCCAAAAATACGGCGGTTAAATATAAAGATACCCTGATCAATATTGTTGATACCCCTGGACACGCTGACTTCGGTGGAGAGGTAGAACGGGTATTAGGCATGGTTGATGGTTGCATTCTCATTGTTGATGCTAACGAAGGACCAATGCCCCAAACCCGCTTTGTACTGAAAAAAGCTTTAGAAAAAGGTCTGCGTCCTATTGTTGTTATCAACAAAATTGACCGCGCTAAGGCTGATCCTCATGTAGCCGTTGATAAGGTTTTGGATCTGTTCCTGGAATTAGGTGCAGATGACGATCAGTGTGATTTCCCTTATCTGTTCGCTTCCGGGATGGCTGGTTATGCCAAGGAAACTTTGGAAGCAGAAGCGGTAGATATGCAGCCTTTGTTTGAGGCTATCCTCCGTCATGTTCCCGCACCTGTGGGTGATGCTAACAAACCTCTGCAATTGCAAGTTACCACCCTGGATTATTCTGAATATCTGGGACGGATTGTTATTGGTAGAATCCATAACGGTACGATCCGCGCTGGACAACAAGCAGCTTTGATAACAGAAAGTGGTAATATTGTCAAGTCGAAAATTTCCAAGTTGATGGGATTTGAAGGCTTGAAGCGAGTGGAATTAGAAGAAGCTTCTGCTGGTTATATTGTGGCGGTAGCTGGTTTTGCTGATGCTTACATTGGTGAAACTATTACCGATCCTAATGAACCCCAAGCGTTACCACTAATTAAAGTGGATGAACCAACTTTACAGATGACCTTCTGGGTAAATGATTCACCCTTTGCAGGTCAAGAAGGTAAACTGGTTACATCTCGTCAAGTGCGCGATCGCTTGTTCCGGGAATTAGAAACCAACGTAGCTTTAAGAGTGGAAGAAACCGACTCCCCTGATAAGTTCCACGTTTCTGGACGGGGTGAATTACACCTGGGTATCTTAATTGAAACCATGCGTCGGGAAGGTTACGAGTTCCAAGTTTCCCAGCCTCAAGTAATTTACCGCGAAGTCAGTGGCCAACCTTGCGAACCTTTTGAATTATTAGTTTTAGACGTTCCCAGCGATGCAGTAGGTAGCTGTATTGAACGTTTAGGACAACGGAAAGGGGAAATGCAAGATATGCAACCCGGTGTTGGCGATCGCACACAATTAGAATTTGTGATTCCTGCCCGTGGTTTGATTGGTTTCCGTGGTGAATTTATGCGGATGACCCGTGGTGAAGGTATCATGAACCACAGTTTCCTTGACTACCGCCCCATCACAGGAAATATTGAAGCCCGTAACAAAGGCGTTCTGATATCTTTTGAAGAAGGCGTTTCCACATTCTACGCCATGAAGAACGCTGAAGATAGAGGAGCATTCTTTATTACTCCTGGAACAAAGGTGTACAAAGGCATGATTGTCGGTGAACACAACCGTCCTCAAGACTTAGAATTGAACGTTTGCAAAACCAAGCAGTTAACTAACCACCGTGCATCCGGTGGTGATGAACTCGTACAATTGCAAGCACCTGTAGAAATGAGTTTGGAAAGAGCATTGGAGTACATCGGACCCGATGAGTTGGTAGAAGTAACTCCCCAATCTATTCGTCTCCGCAAAATGGCGAAGAAGTTAGCTAAACGCTAATTTATCCAGGGTGGGAAATTTAAACCCACCCTTATTTTTTATTTGTATGTATCTGCGTTTATCTGCGTTCTATTATAAATTCCTGAAAAAAAGTTTTGTGTCAATAATCCCCCCTCTATTCTCAATATTATTGATAATGTTCTCAATTATTTAACGAGTTTTGGTTTTTTCGGCGATCGCTCTTGACAGTGTTTTGAGTTTCTGGTAAATTTAGTTAAAATCTCAAGGGATTGATATAAGAGTTTTAAGAAAGTTTTAAAAATTTTTCTCACGCAAAGACGCAAAGACGCAAAGAGAAGAAAGGTTAACAGAGTAAAAGTATTAATCGCATTTTTGCTATATAATCAATAATAAACGTAAATCCATCCTCAACAATGCCAGAAACGCAAATCATTTTCTTTCAGGACGATAGAGGAGAAGTTCCTGTTTTAAATTGGTTGAAAAAACTAATCAAACAAGATCGCAAAGGATATGCAAACTGTATTGCGAGAATTGAACAATTAGCCGAGTATGGTTTTGAATTAAGAAGACCAGCAGCAGATTTTTTGAGAGATGGGATTTATGAGTTAAGAGCGAAGCACGTTAAAGTACAGTATAGAATCCTCTATTTTTTTCATGGACAAAATGTGGTGATTTTAGCTCATGCCATGATTAAAGAAGATAATCAAGTTTCAGAGAAAGACATTGATTTAGCATTAAAATATAAGAATTTATTTGTACTCAATCCAGAAATTCATACTTATACTGAACAAGAGAAAGAAGCAGATGAAGAAAACTAATGATGCAGTGAAAATTATTCACAAAATGATGAAGGAAGATCCAGAATTACAAGAGATGGTGAGAGAATCTTCATTAAATGCTCAAGTATCTCAAATAATTTACGATGCTCGGAAACAAGCTGGACTAACTCAAAAACAGTTAGCTGATTTAGTTGGTACTACTCAGTCAGTGATTGCTAGATTAGAAGATGCAGATTATGAGGGACATTCTTTGTCTATGTTAGCTCGAATTGCAGCAGCTTTAAATCAAAAAGTGGAAATTAAAATATCACCTAAATAAGTTGTTTAATAGTCAAATTAATCAAGCATAAAATATAATCTTGAGATTTAATTTCACGTAAATCTGATCTCCCGAAATACCTGAAAAAAAGTTTTGTGTCAATAAACCCCTCTCTATTCTCAATATTATTAATATTAATTTCTATTAATTTAACGAGTTTTGGTTTTTTCGGCGATCGCTCTTGACAGTGTTTTGAGTTTCTGGTAAATTTAGTTAAAATCCCAAGGGATTGATATAAGAGTTTTAAAAAAGTTTTAAAAAGTTTTCTCACGCAGAGACGCGGAGAGAAAAAAGGTTAAGTTTCGCGCAAAGATGTTATTGATGGGGTAAGATAGATTTATTCAGTTTAAGGAGTGGAAAGGATGTTGTTGGAATTAAAGCGCATTCATGTACCACCAGGACAAAGGGTTTTATTAGAAAATGTCACTTGGACAGAATTGGAAGCAATTTTAGAGGAGTTGGGAGAACATCGTGCTGCGAAAATTGCTTATGATCAGGGAATATTAGAAATTATGACTCCTTTACCAGAACATGAATTTGATCAGGAAATTATTAGTGATTTAATTAAAGCATTATTAGAAGAATTGGATATTGAATTTCTCAGTCTTGGTTCTACGACTTTTAAAAATCAATTTATGCAAAAGGGGATAGAACCTGATCAATGTTTTTATATTCAAAATGAGGCTTTAGTTAGGGGGAACAAAAGGTTAGATTTAACAGTTGATCCTCCTCCAGATTTAGCTTTAGAAATTGATGTTACTTCTCGCACTCATCCGAATATATATCAAGCTTTAAAAGTTCCAGAGTTATGGAGGTTTGAAAATGGGAAGTTGCAAATTAATATTTTAGTAGATGGTAATTATGTGGTGTCTCAGTCAAGTTTGAATTTTCCCGGTTTACCTTTGATTGATATGATTCCTCGATATTTGGAAAGTAGTGGAATTAATGGGAGGAATGCAACTATTAAGAGGTTTAGGAATTGGGTGAGAGAGCAGTTATAATTTCAGAATATTGTTTTATTTCACATTATAATATGAATCAACAATTAGTTAATTCTCTGGTACAAGTAATTGAGGCACTTTCCCCAGAAGAAAGAACACTTTTAGAAAGTCGTCTCCAATCTCATGCTATTGAAAAAACTCCGGGAATTTGTGGTGGCCATGCGCGGATTCGTAATACTCGTATTCCTGTATGGGTGTTAGTGTCGTTGAGACAACAGGGAGCAGATGATGTAGAATTGCTGCAAAATTATCCAAGTTTGACATCGGAAGATTTAACAGCAGCTTGGGATTATTATGAACAATATTCTTCAGAAATTGATCTGATCATCACTGCTCAAAATGAGGATAACTGATGGTAAGATTATATGCTTAAATCACTAATAATTGTCATAATTCCACCCTTATCTCTAACATAATAATACCTCTTAATCTCTCTCTGCGCCTCCGCGTCTCTGCGTGAAATAAAAAAATCGAACTATCAACAATTTCCAAATCTGCAACAATCCCAAAATGATCCGAAGGATAAAGATAACGATTATTCGCTGCTGGTTGATTCAGAATAACTCGACATTCTCGCACCTGTAAACGCTGATTAATAAAAATATAATCTAAAGTCCCCTTCCAAGGTTTCCAACTTCTATCAAAAATCAAACGTCTCCAAAAATATTTTAATCTCTTCATCCAACTCAGTTTGTCTTGACCTAAAAGTGTGGGACAAGTATATTCTGGCTCACTTCCATGATATACTTCATAAGCTGACCGATATTTTTCTTTAATTAATTTAATTCCCGAAGTATCAGGAGTACCATTAAAATCTCCCACAGAGATAACAGGTACTTCCTCACCAAACTCCGCTAACCAATCTAACATTAACTTTATTTGTTGATTGCGTTTTTTATGTGAACCAGGATGCCAAAAATAATGACCATTGCAAATAACAACTGATGTGTTATCATTTAACTGAACCTGTGCATATTGAGCAATTCTTCCCTGATGTTCTAAATTCAATGCTGCGGTTTTTGTAATCGGAAAACGACTGAGAATAGCTAAACCAAAGGGTAAATCACTATTATTGACATCTTGAGGAACAGCTTTATAAATATAAGGAATATTTAATTGTTTTGCAATCCAAGCAGCAGTATCTTCTGTTAAACTAACTTCTTGTAAAGCAATAATATCAGGATTTTCTGCTTTTAAACCCTCAACCAATAAATCTCGTCTTTGTGTCCAATAATTCAGTTTAAACAAAATATTAATTGTGATAATTTTCATGTTTTTAAAAACTATTTTGGTTTTGTAATTTAAATTACCATGTTTTAATATGTCAGCTTATCAACATTTATTTTATTTCACAAAAATTCAATATATCCCAACATCTCTTCCGGTGTCATCACTTCATAAATCAAAACTAAAGCTTCAATAATTTCACCAATTGAACGAGTTTCTTTCTTGCAGTAAGTAATCCCTGGATGATCAAACCTACTACTAGCAATAATCAAAAAATCTGCATCTTGGGTAAACAGAACTCGCTGTGTTTCTTGAATAAACTTGAACTGTGCTTGATCTGATTGAGTGCGTAATCCCACATTGTTAGTAGTTGTCACATCAATTCCATAACGACGCAACCCAAGAGCGATCGCAGGATCAACATTTTCATCTAAATGAAAGCGAATTTTTTCACTCATTTCTCAACTGTTTCAGTTTCTCTTGAAGACGTGAAGGATGATTTTGTTTAAATACCTCAACTAATTCATCCTCTTGTACTTTACGTTCATTAATTTCATCTCGATGATCAAAATAATAAGCCATTGCTGCATAAACAGATGCCAGGGATAGATCATATTTACCAGCTATCTCTACCAATGAATACCCCAGCTTTAAATGCAGCACTGCTACATCTTCTACCGCTATACGAGTACCAGCAATACGGGGTTTTCCACTCCGCACATCAGCAGCAATTTCTATATATTCCTGGCTGACTAACTGCATAAATTTATCTTCCACCTCCGTCCTATATCTTAATAATATACCGCAGTTCTAGTTCTCACAAATTTCCTATTTAACAGGACTTACGCAAAAGAGAACGAAAGTAGGGGTAATTCATGAATTACCCCTACGCAAGAATAAGGTTTTCAGTCAAATCTTCCGTAAGTCCTATTTAACTTCAAAATACTGTACATTTCCGCTAGTTTTCGTTACGGAGAATTACGAGTAAGAGAATTAGAAATTATTACAGGTAGACCAGAAGTGATAATTGCCCTTGATACTGCCGCCAAATGGCAAGAAGAGCAATTTTAACAAGCTGTCATTGCCGCTGCATCCTTGTATTTTTACGCACAAAGACAAAAACTGCAAGTACAACTTTGGACAGCAGCCACAGGAGTAGTCAAAGGTGATACCATCATTCTCGAAACCTTAGCAGCAACCAACCCCCTAGAAGAAGCAAATACACCACCAGAAAACCATCCTTTAATTTGGCTGACTCAAAACCCCCTCAGATTACCCCGGTATCATTTTGCAAAGTGAACAAGAACTGCAACTGCAACTGCAAAAACCATTAAGTTATTAAGGAGGCAGGAGTCAGGAGTCGTAGGGGCGAAGTAGGGGCGAAGCATTCGGAAAATAGCCTGTGATAAAAATTGATAATTTATCGTCCGAATGCTTCGCCCTTACAGGAAAATAATCTGGGACAAAAATTGATAATTGGTCGTCCGAATGCTGATGCTTCCAGCACGCTTCGCGAACGCCCGTACAGGAGTCAGGAGGTAGGGGAAGTAAATAACCCCATTACCAATTACCAATCACCAATTACCAATCACCAGTCCCCTGTTCCCTACATCCAGCCTGTTGTACAATGCAAGGAAATATTTAAATTATCAAAGCCGATCCAATGATAAATTCAGAACCTAGCACAAAAGCCAGTGATAAAAGCTTAGAGGCAATGCGTCATTTTTCCGAACAATACGCCAAACGCACTGGAACTTTCTTTTGTTCTGAATCTTCCGTGACAGCAGTTGTTATCGAAGGTTTAGCCAAACATAAAGACGATCTCGGTGCGCCTTTGTGTCCTTGTCGTCACTATGAAGATAAAGAAGCGGAAGTTAACGCAGCTTATTGGAACTGTCCCTGCGTACCCATGCGAGAACGCAAAGAATGTCACTGTATGCTATTCCTGACTCCAGAAAATGATTTTGCTGGTGAAAAACAAGAAATCTCTATGGAAGCCATCAAAGAAGTGCGGGATAGTATGGGTTAATAGTAGATGAGTGAAAACCTGCCCCAAGAGTTTTGGCAAGGAGTAGAACAGTTCAACTCTGGACAGTTCTACGCTTGTCATGACACCCTAGAAGCTCTGTGGATTGAAGCAACAGAGCCAGATAAAACTTTGTATCAAGGTATTTTGCAAATTGCTGTAGCCTTATATCACCTGGGTAATGGCAACATAAGAGGAGCAATGATCTTATTAGGAGAAGGTTCTAATCGTCTCCGTCGTTACCCAGACTATTATTGCGGTATCAATGTGGAAAAATTATTACTTGAGAGTGTGGAGTTTTTAAAGGCACTTCAACAAGTTGATATAGAAAAAATCGCTGGTGGTGATGTGGGTGAAAATATAGCCTTGCCTTTACCCCAAATTTCTATGATCAAAGAATAGCAGTTTTCAGGAGTGAGTAGGGGTTTAGCAATGCTAAACCCGTACAAGAGTCAAAATATTTGGTGGCATCAGCAAGGTGAAACCCTACCAATAAAGAAACCTTTGGATGCAGGAAACCGTCAAACCTCCAAATTAGAATATCAAGCAACTGCCAAAATGGTAGTTCACAAACAGATAATAAAACTTGTGATCAAACTTGGAAACAAACTTGGAAACAAACACGTTTGTAAATCTGCCACTAGTCCCCAGTCCCCAGTCCCCAGTCACCAGTCCCCAGTCACCAGTCACCAGTCCCCAGTCACCAGTCCCCAGTCCCCAGTCCCCAGTCCCCAGTCCCCAGTCCCCAGTCACCAGTCACCTGCTATAACCTGAAAACTTTTATCACAAATTACTATGATAACTCCCTATCACTTGCTAAAATCACAGATGCACCGTCTAGGATTAGCTGTAATGCTGCCTGTAGCCCTCTTGGGTACAATAACCCTTACTAACCAAATTCCCACCGCTACAGCCCAATCTTCTGGGGGAAACCGCCCCCTGACTATTCGCTCGGATGTCCAAGAATATGATGCTAAAGCTCAAGTAATCACTGCTCGCGGTAACGTGCAGATGTTGTATCCTGCACGTCAAATACAAGCCACAGCCGCCCAAGCACAATACTTTAGCAAAGAACGACGCATTGATTTCAGTGGCAACGTCTATATTTTGCAACAAGGTAATAACAGTATTAGGGCAGAAAGAGTCACTTATTTAATTGACGAAGGTCGATTTATCGCCTTACCTCAGTCCAATCGTCAGGTAGAATCTGTTTACATGGTGGATGATGGTGATATGAGTGGACAAACCGCTAAACCAGCGCCCAGAACACCACCCCTCAAGCGTTAAAATTAGTATTCATTACCACAAAAACGCGAATAGTGAAAATTGTTTTAGAAAATATTCATAAATCTTATGGCAAGCGAGTCATTGTCAATCGCGTTAATCTTTCTGTAGCCCAAGGTGAAATTGTGGGTTTACTTGGACCCAATGGTGCTGGTAAAACCACAACATTTTATATTGCCACAGGTTTAGAAAAACCTAATCAGGGTAGGGTGTGGTTAGATAATTTAGATATTACGGGAATGCCAATGCACAAACGAGCTAGATTGGGTATTGGCTATTTGGCACAGGAAGCTAGTGTATTTCGGCAACTGTCTGTTATAGATAATATTCTCTTGGTTTTAGAACAAACTAATGTGCCACGTAGGGAATGGTCAAGCCGGTTGGGTGATTTATTAACAGAGTTTCGCTTAGAAAAAGTTGCCAATAGTAAAGGTATTCAACTTTCTGGAGGTGAACGACGACGGACAGAGTTAGCCAGGGCTTTAGCAGCAGGTAGACAAGGTCCAAAATTTTTATTTTTGGATGAACCCTTTGCCGGAGTTGATCCTATAGCAGTTTCAGAAATTCAGCAAATTGTAGCACAACTGCGCGATCGCGGTATGGGCATTTTAATTACAGATCACAATGTCCGCGAAACTCTCGCTATTACTGATCGTGCCTACATTATGCGGGAAGGGCAAATTCTCGCTTTTGGTATTGCCGATGAACTTTATAATAATCCCCTTGTTCGACAATATTATTTAGGTGATAATTTTAATGTTTAAAAATAGGGAATAGGTAATTGGTAATAATTATTTTTCTTCTGACTTCTGACTCCTGTACGGGCGTTCGCGAAGCGTGCTGGAAGCATCAGCATTCGGACGACCAATTATCAATTTTTGTCCCAGGTTATTTTCCTGTAACGGCGAAGCATTCGGACGACCAATTATCAATTTTTATCACAGCTTATTTTCCTGTAAGGGCGAAGCATTCGGACGACCAATTATCAATTTTTATCACAGCTTATTTTCCGAATGCTTCGCCCCTACGACTCCTGACATTTTTATTTTTAACTCCTCTTATGACATCTAAGCAAATTAAATCTTTCTATACCCTTAATTCACTACTGCCTTTTTCGATTATGGATCGTTATTTGGCGACGCAGTTACTCCCGCTTTTTTTATTTGGAGTTGGGGCATTTACTTCTGTAGTTTTAGCCATTGATAGTTTATTTGAATTATTACGAAAAGTCGTAGAATCTGGACTACCAATTAATATCGCTCTCAAGGTTTTTGTCTTAAAATTACCCTATGTAATGGTTTATTCTTTCCCCATGTCCACCTTACTCGCTACGTTGATGACTTACAGCAAGTTATCTAGTGAAAGTGAACTAATTGCTTTAAGGGGATGTGGTGTAAGTGTTTATCGGATGGTATTCACTGCTGTTTTATTAAGTAGTTTAGTCACAGGTATGACTTATGTATTTAATGAACAAATAGCCCCAGCCGCCAATTATGAAGCAACTCGAACTTTAGAACAAGCACTGCAATCAGACAAACCATCATTTAAACAACAAAATATTTATTATCCTGAATACCGGGAAGAAAAAGCAGCAGATGGTAGCACAAATAAAATCTTATCTCGCTTGTTTTATGCCGATCAATTTGACGGTAAGCAAATGAAAGGTTTAACAATTATCGACCGTTCTAGAGAAGGAGTTAATCAAATTTTAGTTTCCGAATCCGCTGCATGGAATCCTGCTCAACAAGTTTGGGATTTTTATAATGGTACAATTTATTTAGTTGCACCAGACCGTTCTTATCGGAATATTTTGCGGTTTGAACATCAACAATTGCAACTTCCCCGCACGCCTTTAAATGTTGCAGAAAATAGTCGAGATTATGGAGAAATGAATATTTCTCAAGCCCTAGAACAATTAAAAATTGAACGTTTAGCAGGTAATCCCCAAAGAATTAGAAAATTAGAAGTAAGAATTCAACAAAAAATAGCCTTTCCCTTTGTTTGTATTATTTTTGGTTTAGTGGGTTCGGCGATGGGAACTATACCTCAACGTACTGGTAGAGGTACGAGTTTTGGTATTAGTGTGATCGTGATTTTTAGTTATTACTTATTATTATCAGTTTCTGGGGCTTTAGCACAGGCAGAAATTCTTTCTCCCGTTGTCGGTGCTTGGTTGCCTAACTTGTTTGGTTTGGGAGTTGGTCTATTTCTGTTAATGCGAGTTGCCCAAAGATAAGGTATTAATTAACTGACTGAAAAACTATTCCTCTCCGGTAATTAAAAGTGCATAACCTTCATTGCTAATAAAACAAATACCCAACTTCTTTAAAATATCTCACTCACATGAATACTCACATCAGGAAAAGCGAAAATTGATAAACTTTGATTTTTCTCTAAAGTTTGCATATCTTGATAAATTCCCTGGTGAGGATGGCGATATACTTCTATTATTTTCTGATTAACATCTATTAACCAAACTTCAGGAATATTTGCTTCTGCATACAAGGGAATTTTAACCTGGCGATCATATTTTACAGTTGTATCAGCAACTTCTATTATTAAAAATATATCTTCTGGTTGGGGGTGTGCATTTCTATAAAAATCAGGACGGGGTTTTAATAATGCTATATCCGGTTGTGGTTCGGAAATTTCATCTAATTCTACAGGATTTTGCACATTAATTAACGCACGTCCTCCCAATAGTAAAGCTAGTAAATTTGTTAGAAATATAACACAACCTGAGTGTCTTGTACCAATAGGTGACATATCAATCATTTCCCCCCGAATTAATTCCACTCGATCATTTTCTGATAAAATACCAGATTCAGCCATTTTGTGAAATTGCTTAACTGTAAATTGGTGTCTGAGTAGTTGTACAACCATTGTCACCTCTATGGGAATTTTATTTAATTAATTGAGATGTTTATTTTATAGTAGGTTGGGTTAAGCGATAGCGCAACCCAAAAAACCCAAAAAACCCAACAACAATATTAATTATGTTGGGTTTCCTTGCGTCAACCCAACCTACTAAAACTAGACTAAAGCTACTTCAGGAATAACTCCTTGCATTTTAGAAAAAACATCAATTAATGTCTGTAATTGTTGTTCAGCTTTAAATACTCCTAAACCCCTCGCTGTTACTTTTCCTTGAGAATAAACAAAGCGATTTCGCATCGAGTCTGTTAACTTTTCTGCTAACAAATTCCAAGCAGGTTCTTCCATTGGAGTTTCTAAAACTATATGCTGTTTATTCTCTGGTTTAATGCGACTAAAACCTAAAGCTTTCGCTAATTGTTTTAATTCCATCACCCGTAAAAGTTGATTTGCAGGAACAGGAATTGCACCATATCTATCAGTCCATTCTGCGGCAATTCCTTTTAATTCTTCTTGAGATTTTGCTGTTGCAACCGCACGGTAAGCACTCATTTTTTGATCTATATCGGTAATGTAGGTTGAAGGAATAAATGCAGTGAGATTCAGGTCAATTTGGGTATCTTCAACCTGGGGTATTTCTTGACCTCTAATTTCTCGAATTGCTTCCTCTAACATTTCCATGTACAAATCAAATCCGATAGCATCCATTTGACCAGATTGTTCAGCACCAAGCAAGTTTCCTACACCACGAATTTCCATATCTCGCATTGCTAGTTGATAACCAGAACCGAGTTGAGTAAATTCTTGAATTGCTCTTAATCTTTGTCTAGCTGCATCGGATAATTCTCTTTGTTTGGGGTAAAATAACCATGCGTGAGCTTGGATTCCTGCTCGTCCTACTCGTCCTCTTAATTGATATAATTGCGATAAACCAAAACGGTGTGCATCTTCAATTAAAATGGTGTTAACTCGCGGAATATCTAAACCAGATTCGATAATTGTCGTACAAACTAAGATGTCAGCTTCATGGTTGCTAAAAGTGAGCATAGTTGATTCTAACTCACTTTCATCCATTTGACCGTGAGCGATCGCAAATCTTCCCCCTGGGATCATTTCCCTTAATTTTGCTGTTGTTTCTTCAATTCCTTCGACTCTGGGAACGACATAAAAAACCTGTCCACCTCTATCTAATTCCTGTCTAATTGCACTTCTAACAATTTCTGGATTTAAAGGTGCTAAATGAGTTTGAATTGGTCTTCTGGTTGGGGGTGGTGTGGTAATTAAACTCATTTCCCGAATCCCAGATAAAGACATATATAAGGTTCTAGGAATAGGAGTTGCTGATAAAGTTAACACATCAACTTGTGTTTTTAAACTCTTGATTTTTTCTTTTTGATTAACACCAAATCTTTGTTCTTCATCAATTACTAAAAGTCCTAAATCTTTAAATTGCACACCTTTTCCTAATAATTGATGTGTTCCCACAACAATATCTAATTCTCCAGTCGCTAGACGTTTTTGAATGTTGCGTTTTTCTTCTGCACTGCGGAAACGATTTAATAAACCGACATTCACAGGATAAGGTGAAAACCGTTCTTTAATGGTGTGATAATGTTGCTGAGTTAAAATTGTCGTTGGGGCTAAAAGTGCCACTTGCTTACCAGCAGTAACAGCTTTAAAAATTGCCCTAATTGCTACTTCAGTTTTCCCAAAACCCACATCACCACAAACCAAGCGATCCATCGGTCTTTCACTTTCCATATCCCGCTTGACATCTTGCACAGCTTTGAGTTGATCTGTGGTAGGTTGATAGGGGAAAGAATCTTCCATTTCTGCTTGCCAAGGCATATCTTGGGGATAAGAGAAACCTTGTTGTTGAGAACGGGCAGCATATAATTTTAGCAAATCTACCGCTAATTTTTTAATAGATTTTCTAACTTTGTTTTTAGTATTTTCCCAAGCTTTACCCGTCATTTTATGTAATGCTGGGGGGTTATCAGCATTAGTTCTAAACCGAGACAAAGAACCAACTTGATCCGCCGCAACTCTCAGCACACCATCAGCATATTGAACAACTATATAATCACGGGTTTCATGATTAATTGTCAAACTTTCTAATTTGATAAATTTACCAATGCCGTGACTACGATGAACAACAAAATCACCTGGTCTTAATTTATTCGGATCAACTTGTTTAGATTTAGCTTGACGACGTTTACGAACATAACCAAAATTAGCTAAAGAATGTTGTCCGTAAAATTCGCGATCTGTAACAATAACAATCCGAAAAGAAGGTAAAATGAAACCTTCTAATTCTGCTAAACCGGAATATTTCAGGGCAACTGGTGTATGATTGATTTGTAGTTTATCAATTGCTTGATAATCACGAGGATTAGGGATAAACTGGGCAGGACAATCATGTTCTTGCAGTAAAGCTACAGAACGGGAAGGTTGAGCAGAAATTAACCAAACTGCAAATTTTCTTTCTCTTTCTTGTCTGAGGGTTTCAGCTAATTTAGCAAATTGATGAGGTGTAACAGGTAAAGGTCTACTCGCTAAATTAGTACCGCTATTTTCTTCCGCTAATTCTGATAAATATAACTTGTGGAATTTGTGAAAACTGCTAATTTCCGCCAAACATTCATCAAAAGTTTTATGAATTTTAGAAACACGACAAGATTCTTCCCCAGTCACCAGTCCCCAGTCCCCAGTCACCATTCCCCACTGTTCATCCGCATTTTCTACCCAGCGATCGCTATGGGCGTGACATTGTTCTACCTCATCAATAGCAATGAGGGTATTTTCAGGTAAATAATCTAAAATTGAAGCGGGTTTATTAAAAGCTAAACCTAAAAATCTTCTACTTCCTTCTAATGATTGTAATTCCGATTCCTGTAGAGAAGTTTCATGAAACGTCTCTACAATAGTTGTAAAATTGGGATGATTTTTTAATGCTGCTAAAACAATCGGCGCAAAGCTAGTAGGAGTAAGAGAAATTTGATTAATCTTATCTAAAGCAGAACGTTGGGTAGAGGGGTCAAATTCCCGAATTTTTTCAATTTCATCCCCAAACCATTCTAAACGGACTGGTAACTCAGAAGATACGGGAAAAACATCAACAATATCCCCTCGTCTACTCCATTGACCTTCAGTTTCTACTAAAGAAACCCGTTCATAACCTAAAGCGGTAATTTTTTCACTAAACTCATCTAAATCATATTCCATCCCCTTTTGTAAAGAGAGACAAAAAGATTTAAATACCTCTGGGGGTGGTAAATGTGGTTGTAGCGCCCCGATAGTAGCGATAATAGCTGTGTTTTTTTTAGACGACTGACCACTAATCAAATCTGCCAAAACCTGCATTTGACCCCAACTTAACTCAGTTTCTGGGTCAAAAGGTTCATAGGGGGAAGCTTCCGAAGTGGGGTAAAAATGTACAGTATTCCATCCCATCGCTTCCATTTGGGCATAAACCCGTCCAGCTTCTTCCAGAGTGGCACAGATCACGCATAAATCCCTACCCTCATGATGAGCCAAAGCGGAAGTAACTAAACCCTTGGGTAAGCGAGAAATGCCATTTAACCGCAATTCTTGATGTTTTTTGAGTTTAGTGTTTAGTTCGGTGGTGAGAGGCGATCGCGTCAAAGCACGCACAATAGAAGAAAAAGCCATAAGTGTTACTAGCGTGAGAAGTCTTGAAAAGTGGGAAAATCTAGATTGTAGTTATATGTAAACCATTTTAGGTGATTGGTGATTGGGGACTGGTGATTGGTGACTGGTGACTGGGGGAAAATCTTTACTTTCTGACTCCTGACTCCTGACTCCTGACTCCTGACTCCTGCCTCCTGACTCCTGACTCCTGACTCCTTGAACTCCTTCCAAAACAAAATGTCATCTATCACTATTGAAATTTTAATCATTTTGGCGCTAATTCTTGCCAACGGCGTGTTTTCCATGTCTGAAATGGCCATAGTTTCCGCCCGTAAGGTCAGATTACAGCAACTAGCCAATCAAGGAAACCTCAACGCCCAAGCTGCACTGCAACTGGCAGAGTCTCCTAATCATTTTTTATCTCTGGTGCAGGTAGGGATTACACTGATTAATATTCTCAATGGTGTTTTCGGTGGTGCTACCATTGCCCAAAGGCTAGAGAGATATGTTCAGTTAGTTCCTTTTTTGGCAGATTATAGCCAACCTATTGCTTTTGGAGTGGTGGTTTTAGTCATCACCTATTTATCATTGATTGTGGGTGAACTTGTACCCAAGCGGTTAGCATTAAACAACCCAGAAAAAATAGCCTCATCTGTAGCCCTTCCCATGCGGGCTTTAGCGGCGTTAGCTTCTCCTGTGGTTTATCTTTTAAGTGTTTCCACAGAAACAGTATTGCGAATTTTAGGAGTTAGACCTTCTCAAGAACCGCAAGTTACAGAAGAAGAAATCAAGATTTTAATAGAACAGGGAACAGAAGCGGGGACTTTTGAAGAAGCGGAACAGGATATGGTAGAGAGGGTTTTTCGTTTAGGCGATCGCCCTGTGAGTTCTCTAATGACACCCCGCCCGGATATTGTTTGGTTAGACTTGGAAGACTCCCCAGAAGAAAACCGTCACAAAATGTCTGAAAGTGCCTATTCTCGTTATCCCGTATGTCAAGAGGGACTTGATCATGTTTTAGGTGTTATTCCTGTGACTGATTTATTAGCCAGGAGTTTACGCCATGAACCTTTTGATTTAACAATAGGATTACGTCAACCCATATTTGTCCCCGAAAGTACCAAGGGTTTAAAAGTTTTAGAGTTATTTAAACAAACCGCCACTCATATTGCTTTAGTAGTTGATGAATATGGAGTCATTCAAGGATTAGTAACGCTCAATGATATTATGAGTGAAATTGTCGGTGATGTTCCTGCACAACCTGGACAGGAAGAACCCCAAGCAGTGCAAAGAGAAGATGGTTCTTGGTTGGTAGATGGGATGTTACCAGTAGAGGAGTTTTTTGAACTTTTTGATATAGAAGAATTGGCAATAGAAGAAAGAGGTAATTTTCAAACTTTAGGCGGTTTAGTTATTACTCATTTAGGGCGTATTCCCGCAGCAGCGGATTATTTTGAATGGGAAAATATGAGAATTGAAGTTATGGATATGGATGGAAATAGAGTTGATAAAGTGTTGGTTATTCCTAAAGAAAAGGGTAATGGGTAATTGGTAAAAACAATATAGGAATCCTATTTGATTATTGAACAAAACTTCCTACACCGAAATTATCTAAAACCCTTTTGCCTGCCTACACAAATAATTGCAGGAATCAAATCGGATCACTATAGTATAACATTAAATATAGGACTCCTATTTGATTATTGAAAAAAACTCCGTACACCAAAATTCTCTAAAAGCCTTTTGCATGAGTGCCTGGTTGGTGAGCGAAGTCGAACTATTGCCTTTTGCCTGCCTACACAGATAAATTCAGAAATCAAACCGGATGACTATATACTCAGTAAGTGAACATAATCATATACTTTGTGATGCTGTAGCTGTTGAAATTTAATATCAATCAACATCATCTATTCACCCGTAACCAATAAACTACGAAAATTGCCAATGGATAAATATGTGATTATAGTATTGGTTGATGATTCAATAGGATTTTATGCCCCTAAAATTTTCTCAAGATATTAAATTATTATTGCAACATTTAGCTGAAAAACCTCTGACTTTGGGTGACGTGATTTCAGAAACATCAGAACGGGGTTTTAGCTTAGTGATTGCATTATTGGTATTACCCTTCTTGTTACCAACACCACCAGGGTTAAGCACTCCTCTAGGTGTAGCTTGCTTATTAATGTCAGGACAAATGGCACTGGGAAGGCGTACACCCTGGCTTCCTAAAAAAATTGCCTCCCTTAAATTCCCTGATTGGTTTGCTCAAACACTGTTGCGAAATTTACAGCGTGTAACCAGAATCTTAGAAAAAATCACCCGTCCACGCCTCCAGAAAATTGCTGAAAATCAATTAACTTGGCGGTTTAATGGGATGTGTCTAACCTGGTTAGCAATATTATTAATGTCCCCATATCCCCCTGCTACTAATCCTATTCCTGCTGTGGGAATGTTAATTTTAGCAGTCGCAACCATCGAATCTGATGGAATATTGATGTGTATTGGCTACGTAGCTACTTTTTTGAATACTTTGTTTTTTGGCTTCGCTTTTTATATTTTATATACAGGAGCTACTTATTTATTGCCTAATGTTTTTCGCTAGAAGTAGTTGCTAATTATCAAATTATCTTTAAAGCATCAACTACAGCTTCCGCTTTTAACAACATTTCTGCTAATTCTGCTTGGGGGTTTGATAAAATTACAATTCCCCCACCCACACCTATAGAAGTTTGTTGATCTGTTAAAATTGCAGTCCGAATCACAATGTTTAAATCTGCTGCACCATGACAACTTAAAAAACCAATTGCACCAGAATACACACCTCTTGCTTTTGGTTCTAATTTATCTATAATTTCCATAGTTCTAATTTTTGGCGCACCTGTCATTGAACCACCAGGAAAAGCATTTTTAATACAGTCAATAGCATCCATTTCTGGACGTAATAAACCCCTAATTGTAGTTACTAATTGATGTACTGTACTATAGGTTTCTACATCCATTAATTTGGGAACATGAACACTACCAACTTGACAAACTCTCCCTAAGTCATTACGCAATAAATCAACTATCATTAAATTCTCAGAACGATCTTTTTCACTGTTACGTAAACTTGCTTTTAAAAGTTCATCTTCTTGGGGTGTTTTTCCCCTGGGTAATGTTCCTTTAATGGGTTTTGTTTCTACCCAACCTTGGGAATTTATACTTAAAAATCTTTCCGGTGAAGAACAAGCTATAGTGAAATTATCGAACTTTAAAAAAGCCGAATAAGGTGCAGGGTTAATTTTTCTGAGTGTGCGATAAAATTCTAAAGGTTCTGGTGTAAATTCTGTAGATAATTTATTGGTTAAACAAACTTGATAAGTTTCACCTTCATAAATTTCTTTTAATGATGTTTGAATATCCTCAAGATAATTTTTTTCAGACTGTTGTAAATTAAATTTAATCTTTTCTTGTGGTTGAGGTTTAAGTTTAGATTTAATAATTGGTTGAATAGGTGATAATGTTTGTAATTTTAATTCTGTCTCTAAAAACCATGTTTTTGCAGTTTCTTCATCTGTGGTTAAACAGATTAAATAAATAACTTGTTCTTGATGATCAAAAGCAATGATTCTATCTGCTAAAATAAACATAGCATCGGGTAATTCAGAATTATGTACTAAATTTCCTCCACATTCTGCTTTTAATTCATATCCAAAATAACCCACAAAACCACAGTTAAAATCAAAGGGTAATTCCTCATTTACACAATATCTATTTTTAATTTCTCGTTGTAAATAATCAAAAATACTTTCATGATAAGTTGTAATTTTACCACCTTGCGTAATTTTAATTTCTTGATTTTGGGTTTGATATTCAACTAATAAACTATGAACACCGCTATTATCTCCCATAAAGGAAAACCGAGATAAACCAGGTTCATATCTACTACTATCTAACCAAAAGGTATTTACCTTGTCACCAAAAAGCTGTGTAAATACCTGTTCTGCATCAGGATATATATCTAATTTTTTACTATAAACTTGATATTGTTGCTGTTGATGATTTTGATGTTTTTTGGGTAAAAGTACGTTTTGATGATTTGTATTTTCTGGAATTTGATAATTATAAAAATTAGCTGTTATATTTCTAAAGTTGTTAAAAATCTCTTTTCCATATTCAGTACAAATTGATTCAGGATGAAATTGTACACCCCAAAAAGGTAAATTTCGATGACGTAAACCCATGACTACACCTTCTGGAGTCCAAGCAATTTTTTCTAAACATTCGGGTATGTCATCCGCAACAACTAAAGAATTATAACAAACAGCTAAAAATGAAGATGGTAAACCTTGAAATAATTGACAATGATTATGATAAACTTCACTTAAACGACCATGTTTAATTTCTGGTGCATGGATAATTTTACCACCATAAAAATAACCTAAACCTTGATGTCCTAAACACACACCCAAAACAGGTACTTGAATATTCTGTAAAACCTGACCACAAATACCAAAATCTTCTATTTTTTCTGGTCTACCTGGTCCTGGAGAAATAACCACATTATCAAAATCAATCTTGGTCAAATTTTCCCAGTCAACTTCATCATTACGGATGACAATGGGATTTTTTCCATTTACTTCCGCAATCAATTGATATAAATTAAAGGTGTAAGAATCATAATTATCAATGATTAGAGTTTTCACAAATAGGGAGTAGGTGACAGGTGACAGGTGACAGGTGACAGTAAGAAAGGAATAGGGATAAGTGAACTAACTTTGAGATAATCTTTTTACATCTTTCCCCTTTAACATTGCATTAGCTTTAGCTAACATTTGAGGTATTTTCTCAGCATGAGGACTGTTAACTAAACATCCTCTCAAATCTAATTCATCTAATTTATCTGCTTGATTACCAGGAAACCAGTGATTACCATTACCTAAGAGATTATAACGCATTTTTCCATATTCCACCATGTCATAAGCTAAAGCTAAATTCAACAACCATAACACATATTTAATATTAATTTGTCCTGGTGTTTCTTCCCAACTTGGTAAATTTTGATCCCAAGATTTTACCCAATCTTCCCCTAAAACTTCTATAGCAGCATTTTCTAACCTTTCGATAATTGGAGGTAAAATTTCATCAGCTTTGTCTAATAATTTTAAGGTTTTTAAATGTTCATCAAAATCACTGGGTTTTGCAGCACCAATACTTAATGTATTTACCTGGGGATGACTTAAACAAAATAAGTCATTAAATACCATTGGACTTAATGGATAACATAACTTAACCAACTTTTCAGATGGTTGATATAACAAACCTCCTTTATTAGAAGGACTGATAATAAACACCCCCATATCTAACTTATTAGCAGCTTCAATTGCTGACCAATTCCATTGATTGATATAATACCAATGGAGGTTAATATAATCAAATTCATTGGTATTAATTGCCTGTAAAATTATTTCTAAAGGTGCATGAGTAGAAAAACCGATAAATCTGACTTTTCCTGCTTTTTGTAGTTCCTTAGCAACCTCTAAACAACCACCTTCACCAAGACTATAATCTAAAAATTCGGCATTATTAATACCATGTAAACCTAATAAATCAACATAGTCTAAATTGAGATATGATAAAGATTTTTCAAATGTTTTTCTAAATTCCTTAGCATCTGCAACAGGAGAAACTTTAGTTTGGACAATTAACTTTTCACGGGGAAATGTAGGTAAAATTCTCCCTAACTGCATTTCCGAAGTTCCATAACCCCTAGCAGTTTCAATATGATTAATACCTAAATCAAAAGCGCGATGAATAACAGCTTTTAAATTTTCCTGATTATCTTGAGGAATTTCCTCTAGTTTAACATCTTGCCATTTAAATTGATAACGCATTCCCCCGCAGGAAAACACCGGCATTTGTAAATTTGTGCGTCCAAATCTTCTGTATAACATCACGGAATTTTAGATAAAAATCATGTACTTTCTTTGCGCCTTTGCGTCTTGGCGTGAGCTTTTTTCATAGGTGGGAAAAACCCACCCTTTTTATTTTACCTACATTTGACGAACAACAGGTTGACCATCAATAACTTCACCAATTAAAACCTGACTGACACAGTTAACAAAGATGCCATTTTCCAAAACACCAGGAATATTATTCAGTGTTGTTTCCAAAGTTACAGGATCATCAATACTATCAAATCTGACATCTACCACCATATTACCTTGGTCAGTGATTACAGGACCTGCTTTTTTCACACCCATACGTAATTCTGGCTGACCACCGAGTTTTTTGATAGCATTAATGACTGGAGTAATAGCCATCGGAATGACTTCCACAGGTACCGCAAAAACAGAACCCAAACGGTCAACCAACTTACCGCTATCAACTACCACAATAAATTCTTTTGCTAGATAATCTACCACTTTTTCCCGGGTATGTGCAGCACCACCACCTTTAATCAAGTTTTTATGGGGGTCAACTTCATCAGCACCATCAATAGCGATATCAATATGATCAATAGCGTCTAAAGTGGTGAGAGGAACACCGTACTGTTTTGCTAACACTTCCGACTGAAACGAAGTAGGGACACCGACAATATCTTTAAGTTCACCAGACTTGAGGCGATCGCCCAAAAACTGTATAGTGTAAGCTGTAGTTGAACCCGTACCCAACCCAACAATAGAACCTGATTTTACTAGGTTCGCTGCTGCTTTACCAACTTCTTGCTTCATTAACTTTACGGGATCTGCTGATACGGACATTCTCAACTCCTGAAAATTTCACAACATGAAAAATACTCTCATAGCCGAATATACTACAAAATTGGTGATTGGTGATTGGTGATTGGTGATTGGTGATTGGTGATTGGTGATTGGTGATTGGTGATTGGTTAAATAATATATAATCTACAATTACATTAATTATAGATTTATCGGAAAATCAGAAACATTAAAAAACAGTAACCGTCAATATCCAAGAACGAAGCTGAAAATAAACAATTACAATAATCTGGGATATGAAGAAATTAGCAATTTTGACCTTGGGGACATTGAACTTATTAACCTTCCTGTCTATATTTCCAGTCATTGCCCAGGAAGTCAACACACCAAAGCCTTCTATTGAAAATAATATTGAAAATCTTGTTGAAAATACAGACAAGAGCGATTTAGATTATATCCAAAAAGTTGTAGAATCAAAATTAATGGATAACTTACCCGATGGAAAATTTTATCCAGAAAAATTAATCAGTAGGGCAGAATTAGCAGCAATTTTAGTCAAAGCATTTTATTTAGATAAACGCCAAGCAGCTAAACAAGAAAAAACCATAAATGTACCAGATGTTCCGAAATATCATTGGGCATATCAAGATATTCAAACAGTGCTGAAAACCGATATTATGAAAGGATATCGGGGAAATATGTTTTTTCCAAACCAAAGAGTCACTAGGGCAGAAGGTTTAGCAATTTTTGCCCAAGCTTACGGAGTGTTTCAGTTTCCAAATGCAACAGTGAACCAGATTTTATCAAAATACCCTGATCAAAATTCTATACCGACATGGGCAAGAAAGGCGATCGCCACAGTCATAGCAGAAGGTTTCATCAACACAGACCCTAACGGGAATATTAACCCATTAAGCCCCATGACTCGCGGTGACATGGCCTACTTGTTAAGTAGATATTTGCAACGTCAGCAAAAACAGGCAGAAACACCCATAGTTCCCAGTACACTGAAATTTTAACGGAGAGATGGGGTGATGGGGTGATGGGGAAGAAATTATTTGTATTTTCCCAGTCACCAATCACCAGTCACCAATCACCAGTCAACGTTATATTGATAAAACTGGTGACAGTGAGATTTTTATAGTCCCGGAAGTGGGAAAATCAATTAATGCCAAAAAGTAGAGTTAGAGAGGAAAACCTTATAATATGCACCTGAGTGAAATTACCCATCCTAACCAGTTGCACGGTTTGTCTATTCGGCAGTTACAGCAAATAGCCAAACAAATTAGAGATAAACACTTACAAACCGTAGCCGCAAGTGGGGGACATTTGGGACCAGGTTTAGGAGTTGTAGAATTAACCTTGGGACTATATCAAACATTGGACTTAGATCGGGATAAAGTAATTTGGGATGTAGGACACCAAGCTTATCCCCATAAACTAATTACCGGACGCTACCACGACTTCCACACCCTCAGACAAAAAGACGGAGTAGCGGGATATCTCAAACGTTGTGAAAACCAATTTGATCACTTTGGCGCAGGACACGCTTCTACAAGTATTTCCGCCGCGTTGGGTATGGCCTTAGCCCGTGACTTAAAAGGGGAAAAATTTAAAACAGTAGCGGTGATCGGTGATGGTGCTTTAACCGGCGGTATGGCATTAGAAGCTATTAACCACGCAGGCCACCTCCCTAAAACTAACTTGTTGGTAGTTCTCAATGATAACGAGATGTCCATTTCTCCCAACGTCGGCGCTATTCCCCGCTACTTAAATAAAATGCGCCTCAGTCCCCCGATGCAATTTCTCACTGATAACATTGAGGAACAATTTAAAAATATTCCCTTTGTTGGTGATGAACTAGAACGCATTACCGAAGGGATGAAACGGTTAGCTGTTTCCAAAGTTGGCGCAGTTTTTGAAGAACTAGGTTTTACCTACATGGGTCCAGTGGATGGCCATAATTTAGAAGAACTGATCGCCACCTTCCAACAAGCACATCAAATGACCGGTCCAGTGCTGGTTCACGTAGCCACCGTCAAGGGTAAAGGCTATGAAATGGCAGAAAAAGACCAAGTAGGCTATCATGCCCAAAACCCCTTTAATTTGACCACTGGTAAAGCTATTCCTTCTAGTAAACCTAAACCACCTGCTTACGCAAAAGTCTTTTCTCACACTTTGGTGAAATTAGCAGAACAAAACCCGAAGATAGTCGGTATTACTGCTGCTATGGCTACAGGTACAGGTTTAGATAAATTACAAGCTAAATTACCTAACCAATATATTGATGTGGGTATTGCTGAACAACACGCCGTTACCTTAGCTGCGGGTTTAGCTTGTGAAGGTATGCGTCCGGTAGCTGCCATTTATTCTACCTTCTTACAACGTGCCTACGATCAAATTATCCATGATGTCTGCATTCAAAACCTGCCTGTATTTTTCTGTTTAGATCGGGCAGGTATTGTAGGTGCTGACGGTCCAACTCACCAAGGGATGTATGATATAGCTTATCTGCGTTGTATTCCCAACATGGTGTTAATGGCACCCAAGGACGAAGCAGAACTACAACGGATGACAGTCACAGGTATTGAATATACCGATGGACCGATCGCTATGCGTTTCCCCCGTGGTAATGGTTACGGTGTTCCCTTGATGGAAGAAGGCTGGGAAGCGTTGGAAATTGGTAAAGGGGAAATTCTCCGCCAAGGCGATGATGTGTTAATTGTCGGCTATGGTACAATGGTCTACCCAGGTATGCAAGCAGCAGAAATTCTCAGCGAACACGGTATTGAAGCCACTGTCATTAATGCCCGATTTGTGAAACCTTTGGATACAGATTTAATTGTACCTTTGGCAAAA
Organism: Sphaerospermopsis sp. FACHB-1094; assembly: GCF_014696195.1. Classification (NCBI taxonomy): domain Bacteria; kingdom Bacillati; phylum Cyanobacteriota; class Cyanophyceae; order Nostocales; family Aphanizomenonaceae; genus Sphaerospermopsis; species Sphaerospermopsis sp. FACHB-1094. The sequence continues at coordinate 32,114 of NZ_JACJPT010000044.1, forward strand.
CAAATTGGCCGAGTTGTCACTTTGGAAGAAGGTTGTTTAATGGGTGGTTTTGGTTCTGCGGTAGCGGAAGCTTTACTTGATGCGGATGTGGTTGTACCAGTTAAAAGAATTGGTGTTCCTGATATTTTGGTAGATCATGCCACACCAGATGAATCTAAGACTAGTTTAGGTTTAACCAGTCAGCAAATTGCAGATAATATTTTGCAAGCTTTCTTTAAGAAAGAATTAGCTGCTGTTAAGTAGTTTTCTTTTCTCGTTCCCATACTCTGTATCTCTTGTTATCTCTCGTTCCCATACTCTGTATGGGAATGAATTATTTAAGGCTCTGCCTTTAACATCCTGAAAATCCTCAAATCCTGGTAATCCTGATTCTGACAAAATTTATCTATTTCCTCACGCAAAGACGCAAAGGCGCAAAGAAGATATCCTGTACATTCTTAAATACTGATTCTGATAATCTGCGTTCTTATCCTGAAAATCCTTAAATCCTGGATGTTCTGATTCAGACAATACTACTCCCTTGGATTATTATAAAACCTATCATAACACAACCCTGTCAGAAGTCAAGACCCTTGAAAATACGTTGAGTCATTCGCAACCATTCTCAATAATTTCGGGCTAAAAAAGGGTGTTGAAACTTTTTTGGGATTTTGGGGTTAAGAATTGTTAAGGTAGTGACGTTAAGACGCAAAGATAAAATTAATTCATTCCTGGGTTTTTCTAGTTCCCATACTTTGCTATAGTAATCATTGAACCACAAAGAAAACGAAGCTATTTTTAGAAGTTAATGAAAACAGAAAAAACACAAGAATTATTAACGGCTATAGAGTTATTTGCAGGTATTGGAGGTTTTCGTTTAGGTTTGGAATCTGCTAATATTCAAACTATTTGGGCAAATGATATTAATGAATTATCTTGTCAAGTTTATCAGAGTAATTTTGGTGATGATTCTATTGTTTTAGGTGACATTAATAATATTTCTATATCCGATATACCTAATCATAATCTTTTAACTGCTGGTTTTCCTTGTCAACCTTTTAGCCCTGCTGGTAAAAAACTAGGAGTTAGAGATCAGGTTAGAGGAACATTATTTGAACGTATTGTGGAAATTATAGCTGTAAAACAACCACAGTATTTTTTATTAGAAAATGTCAAAAGACTTTTAACAATGGAAAATGGTTATCACTTCAAAGTTATTTTAAATGCCTTATCTGAATTAGATTATTTAATTGAATGGAGAATCATTAGTCCTATTAGTTTTGGTATTCCTCAAAATCGAGAAAGAATTTTTATTTTTGGTACTAAGTTTAATTCTGTCAATATCAATTGTGATTTTTTAGAAAAAACATCTGTATTTTTAACCCAAAAAGATTTGATAAATCTAGAAGATATAGATTTTCTCATAGAAAAATATATGTCCCCTATAGCTGAAAGTAAAGGCAAGAATGGTAATTGGGGAATTGCTTATAAAAATAAAATGTTTACTCGCAATATGTCGCTATTACCAGATATTAAACCCAGAAAAATGCTAAAAGATATTTTGCAAGATGAGACAGCAATAGAACCTCAATTTGATTTTACAATTGATACTTTAGAAAGGATTAAAAAAAGTAAGGCTGTGAATCGTTATTGTCAAGGAGTAGAGATATTATATAATCAGGATGGAGGTTCAAGACTGGGTTATACAATATTTGGTATTAATGGTATTGCATCAACATTAACTGCTTCTACTTCCAGACACTATGAACGCTATAAAGTAAATGATAAATATCGACGTTTAACTAACATTGAATATGCGCGGTTAATGGGTTTTCCTGATCATTGGTGTAGAGAAGCAAAAATTTATGATCAATATGCTTTGTTTGGTAATGCAATTGTTCCTGCTTGTGTAGAATGGGTATGTAAAAGAATTGGTAAAAAAAATATTGAGTTTACTAAATCTAATTACCAACAGTTAACTTTAGCTATTTAGTTTTTTATCTCTTTATTTGATGTATTCTGCAAAATATGGAATTACTCACACTTGAATCGTTGAAAATAGCTGCACGTAGTTTTTGCTTAGAACTGAGTGCAACACCAATTTATAATTTATATGGAGTTACAGATGGAAAAGCTGTAGGAACTTACGTAGAATCTGCTTTTAATCAATATTTATCAACGAGGTATGATTACACTCTTGGTAGTGCAGCGTTAGGAATAGATTTTCCTGGTTTAGAAGTTGATTTAAAAGTAACTTCAATCCGACAACCTCAATCTTCATGTCCCTTTAAAAATGCCAGTCAAAAAGTATATGGTTTAGGTTATCATCTGTTAATATTTAGCTATGAAAAAAATGATGACCATAATTCTCATACTGCAAATCTAAACTTTCAAAACGTTGTTTTTGTAGATAAAAAACGTACTGGAGATTATCAAACTAGCTACGGTTTACAAGAAATTTTACGCCGTCATGGTAATAAAGATGATGTGATCGCTTTTTTAGAAGAACGAAATTTTCCGTTAGACGAAATTGGTAGAGAAACACTTGCAGAAAGAATTTTACGTGAACCTCCAGAAATTGGCTATCTGACTATTTCCAATGCTTTACAATGGCGATTACAATATAGTAGAGTGATTCAAGTCTCTATTGCAGGAAACACAACAGGTATAGAAAATATCTTAATTTCTTAATTCACACAAAACTATTTAAAGTTAACAGTAAATCAAATATTTGCTTGATTGAAAATGATGGGTGGATGATATTTTTGTCTGAATCAGGATGTCCAGGATTAAAGGATGTACAGGATGAAAATGACAAATCTCTCTAAAAACCTCTTTCCTTTGCGTCCTTTGCGTCCTTTGCGGTTCGTTATTTAGTGACTTGTGCGTAACCAACCATCATCAAATAACATCCTGAAAATCCTCAAATCCTGAAAATCCTAATTCACACAAAAATCTATTTCGCGCAAAGTCGCTAAGGAGCAAAGTCGCAAAGAAGATATCCTGAAAATCCTGATTCAGACAAAATCCCCATTCCCCCATCTTCTATTCTTCCACCCTATATCCTAACTCTGCTAACCTCACCCGTGAATGTCGCCATTTTGGTTGTACTTTCACAAATAATTCTAAATAAACTTTACCCGCAATTAGTTTTTGGATTTGTTCACGTGCAGCACTACCAATAGATTTTAACATTGTCCCACCTTTACCAATTAAAATTCCTTTTTGGGAATCTCTTTCTACGTGAATAGTTGCCATAACACGGGTAATAGTTGGGGTTTCTTCTACTAAGTCAATGGCGATCGCCACTGAATGAGGTACTTCTTCACGAGTCAACAATAAAATCTGTTCCCTGATTAATTCCCCCATAATAAATCTTTCCGGTTGATCTGTCACCAAATCTGGTGGATAATAAAAAGGACCAGGTTCTAAATGTGCAATTAATAAATCTTGCAGTTCTAGTAAACCCTCACCATTCACCGCTGAAAATTTGAGAATTTGCCATTCATTTTCTCTTGCTAATTCAATATAACTATTATCTATTTTTTCCGAATCTGCTGGTTGTTGATCTATTTTATTAATACCCAAAATTACCGGAATTTCACTCCGACTTAATAACTCAGCAATAAAGCGATCGCCTCCACCACAAACCGCTGTTCCATCAACTACAAACAATACCACATCTACCGATTCAATGGCTATTTTGGCATTTTGTACTAGCACTTCCCCCAGTTGATGATGTGGTTTATGAATCCCTGGAGTATCCACAAAAATTAACTGCGCTTTCTCAGTAGTTAAAATTCCCCTTAACCGATTTCTAGTAGTTTGCGCTACTGGTGAAGTAATCGCTATTTTTTGTCCTATTAATTGATTCATCAAAGTAGATTTACCGACATTAGGACGACCAATAATACCGATAAACCCAGATTTAAAATTAGCAGGTGCTTGGGGAATCGCAAATTCTTCAGCAACTGTAAAACTATAATTATCAATATTACTCACGTTTGATTACACCTTTATATTTTCAAATTAAAATAGATTGGTTTTTTCCCGAAAATAAAACAGACATAGAATCACAAACATAGAATCACATTGTTAGGTGCGAGTATGTCCTTATTCTTAGTTTAATCTATTACTGCATCTATTTTCATTCCCACGTCAAAAATATCTCAGCCATAAGACAAATTTGTGAAAATTATAAAACTACAAGTATTCTGACTCCTAACTCCCAAATTCTGGCAATTTATTCTTCAAGCACTCCCAGGACAAACTCACCTTGATTTACAGCCTAGTTTGTTGATATATCATAAACCAATCCATCAGTTTCAGTGCCAACATCAATTATAGTAGGTAATTTCCCTTCTTTATTAAAGCTGATAATTTGATACAGCCTATCTCCCGCTTTGACAGCACTACCCAATTCAACTCTAGATTGAATCATACCACCTGCGATCGCATAATATCTTTTTCTCTTGCTACTGGATGCAAAATAGATTTTATGGGATAGTGTTTCTGGTAGCATCAAATCACTAATTTGTAAAACCCCTTTGTGTGCTAAATAGTTTTTTATACCCCGTAAACCTTTAGCAACTGAATCAGGTTTTACCTGCATTCCTGTTCCTAGTTCCAATGTCCAAGCTTCGATATCAAATCTGATATTTTTACACCTTCAGGAGTTAATTCTGAATCTATCGAACCACAAAAAGCATGATTGCGGCTACATTCTGTTTCACCGTGACGGAGTAGGTAAAGAGTTAAACTCATAACAATTTTAGATTTTAGATTTTAGATTTTAGATTTTAGATTTTAGATTTTGGGAAATAGCTATATTAGAGAAAGTGCGTTATAAAACTCAACAATAACAATGACCACCACCTTAGTAAATGCCTATTTAGATGGGAATTTTGCCCCAGTTAGCCAAGAAATTACCGCAGAAAACCTCCAAGTCATTGGTGAACTACCCCCCGACCTTTCCGGGATGTTTGTTCGTAATGGACCAAACCCCCAACATTCACCCATAGGACAATATCACTGGTTTGATGGTGATGGAATGTTACACGGTGTAGAAATTACCAATGGTAAAGCTATTTATCGTAACCGTTATGTGCGTACTAGAGGTTGGAACATTGAAAACCAAGTAGGGAAAGCTGTTTGGAGTGGACTTTTAGAACCACCGCAAATGGACAACCCTTATGGACCAGGGAAAAACACCGCTAATACTGCCTTAGTTTGGCACGCTGGACAATTTTTAGCATTGTGGGAAGGAGGATCACCCCATAATATTCAACTTCCTGAATTACAAACCATAGGAGAATATACTTACAATCATAAACTAACTTCCCCTTTTACCGCCCATCCCAAAGTAGACCCAGTTACCGGCGAAATGATGTTCTTTGGTTATTCCTTTGCACCCCCGTACTTACAATATGGCGTAGTTTCTGCACAAGGGGAAATATTGCAGACTGTACCCATTGAACTACCAATAGGGGTAATGATGCACGACTTCGCCATTACTGAAAATTATACCATTTTCATGGATTTACCCCTGACATTCAGTGTAGAACGGATGCAAAGGGGAGAACCAATGATGATGTTTGAGAGCGATCGCCCCAGTCGTTTTGGCATTTTACCCCGTCACGGAGACAACAGCAATATCCGTTGGTTTGAGAGTCCTTCCTGTTACGTTTTCCACACCATGAACGCCTATGAAAAAGAAGACGAAATCATCCTTATTGCTTGTCGCATGAGTTCTACCACCGTATTAGAAACCAATATCTCAACAAATGATCCCACCGCAAATATACCCCTCTTACATCGTTGGCGTTTTCACCTCAAAACAGGTACAGTCACGGAAGAAAAGTTAGATGACGTACCCACAGAATTTCCCCGTGTTAACGAAAACCTGCTAGGTAGAAAAACCCAATACGGTTATGCTGGCAAAATGGCTAATAGTCTTATGCCTTTATTTGATGGTGTAATTAAGTATAATTTCCAAGATGGCAAAACCCAAACCCATGAATTTGGAGAAGGGCGTTATGGTGGTGAAACTGTATTTGCACCTCGTTTAAATACAACCACAAATGCAACCACAGAAGATGATGGTTGGTTAGTTACTTTTGTTTATGATGAAAATTCACAAACTTCTGAATTAGTAGTTATCAATGCTCAAGATATCACCGGTGAACCAGTTGCAAGAGTAATTATTCCCCAAAGAGTACCCTATGGTTTTCACGGTGCTTGGATATCCCAAGTACAATTAAATAGATAATTGGGCATGGGGCATTGTAAAATTAAATTAATCAACTCTTGCCAATTCCCCATTCCCAATTTTATGCCTAAAAAAACCAAGTCTGCATCACCAACACCCCCAACAACCACCACCCTAGCACTTTCTGACCTGCATATATATTTAGCATCTCTAGAAAAAGAACATCAATCCTTATTAAAACAGATTAAGAAAAAGCGCACGGAAATCAATAATTTTGTTGAAAAAATGCGTTCTCTAGCTACAGAAATATTTCAAAAAGCCAGTCCTTGTTTCCGAAAAATGTCAGATTTAGATCAAGAAATTCATGGGTTATTTCAGGAAATTCTGACTACTAGAAAATTTGGTAAACAAACTCAAAACAAAATAGAATCCCTGTACATGAATTTACAAATGTCAGGAATAATTAGCCCCAAAGCTGTGGGTGAAGATGAAGATACTGAACTAGATGAAATGTTTGAAAACCCAGAAACAGACAATCATCAACATCGTCAAAATCAATATTGGGATTCACAACAGGAAGTTGAATCAACCTCTGCTAGTAGAAGTGAAGATTCTCGAAAAATTAGACAGACATTTTTAAAACTAGCAGAAATCTTTCATCCAGACAAAGTACAAGATTCTGAAACACATAAATCTCATACAGAGATCATGAAAGAAATTAATAAAGCTTACCAAGAAGGAGATTTAGCCAGACTATTAGAAATCGAAAGACAACATCAGCTAGGGGAAAATATTGATAATAATAACGAAGATGATTTAAATCGCAGATGTAAAAATTTAGAACAGCAAAATGAAATTCTCAAAACTCAATATGAGAAATTAAAACAGGAACTAAGATTAGCTAAAAATACTCCTGAAGGAGCAATGGTTTCTGATGCTCGCAAAGCTGCTAAACACGGAATTGATGCCACAGGTGTAATGTTGCAGCAATTAGAATCTCAAATTGAAATTGTAGTTGATATTCGTGATTTTATTCAGAACTTTAGAGACAAGAAAATTACCATCAAAGAATTTCTAGAAGGTCCACCCAGTTTGCGTTCCCTCAGAGAAGAAATGATGGAAGAACTATTAGAAGAAATGATGGCAGAATTTGGCGGAATAATTAATTTTTAAGGAGTCGTAGGGGCGAAGCATTCGGAAAATAACCTGTGATAAAAATTGATAATTTATCGTCCGAATGCTTCGCCCTTACAGGAAAATAACCTGTGATAAAAATTGATAATTTATCGTCCGAATG
>NZ_JACJPT010000045.1:0-39391 GCF_014696195.1 Sphaerospermopsis sp. FACHB-1094
GGGACTGGGGACTGGGGACTGGGGACTGGGGACTGGGGACTGGGGACTGGTGACTGGTGACTGGGGACTGGGGACTGGGGAAGAAAATTAAAAGTCAAAAGTCAAAAAATAGGGAACAGGGAGCAGCGAACAGGGAACAGGGAACAGGGAGCAAGAAATATTTATTTTGCTCCTGCCTCCTGCCTCCTGCCTCCTGCCTCCTGCCTCCTGCCTTTTGCCTCCTGCCTCCTGACTGCTTAAAAATTAAGATTCCGAAGAGTCTTTACCTACAACTTGTGATTTGAGGGTTGTAATTTCACTGGTTAACTCTTGCCGAGTTGAAGCTTTGAGTAAATAGCGATACACAAACCAGGCAGAATAACCAATACCAATCAATTCAAAGGTAGGTGCTACCAAGGGAATACCATTGAGAGAATCTAGTACAGCCAGTAAAACCTTAACAGTGACAATTGCTGTAATCACTAAACCAATGCTAATTATAGGCTGCTTGTATTGATTAAAGAAGTTACCCACATAGTCAGGTAATGTGCCTAAAAAGCCAGAAACTTGCTGCCCATATTTGAGCCATTGCTCTTGAGACTGTACAGGAGGCTGTAGTTTGGTGATGCTTCCTGCTTGGGTGTTGATATCTGGGATTGTTGTTTCTTTTGACTTGGTTTCTGTATATTCTGGTTCTTGCATTTTCACTTCCATAATTTTGACAGCGGAGTTTTCTTAATCCTCACTATTCTGACCACAAGACTGTTTACTAAGCAATGGACTATTTCTCACTATTAAAGCTATATTCAGCCAGATTCGTCAATTGGCTTTTTCATCTTGATTTTAATATGTTATGACTTACGCAAGATGTGACTGAAAACCTTATTCTTGCGTAGGGGTAATTCATGAATTACCCCTACTTTCGTTCCCTTTTGCGTAAGTCCTGTATGTAACAATTTTTAGGTTTGTTCAAATAGACTAGACATTATTGACGCTCCCCACCTTAAAAGGACGGGGATTCTTGCTTCAATGAGCAACCATGCCCAAACTTGTTACCAAATCTGGGTAGAGGGTCATCTCTCCACAAGCGTTAACACTTCGGCTTCGCTCAGTGTAAAAAGTTTCCGTCCGCCCGACGGTACTTAAATCATAGCCTGTCTGTTTTAGTGCCTTCGCTAAAATATTGATTGCAGCGTTGTGGTCCCGATCAAGAACACACCCACAGTTACAAACATGAGTTCTAACTGACAGTGATTTTTTGACAATTTCTCCACAATTAGCACAATTTTGAGAAGTATATTGTGGTGTAACTGGTACAACCACACGCCCGTAAATCTTCCCAAAATATTCTAACCATTGAGTAAACAGCGACCAACTAACATCACTAATTGACTTGGCTAATACGATAAAGTATCTCTACCAAGTTCCGATAATTTATCGGGCGTGGTTTTGGCTCACTCGATTTTCTTATAAGTCCATGCTATTATCTGGAAAAGAATGATTTAATCCTGTTATCCAAAAGGATAAATGATAATTTAATCATATTTAAAGTCATTATCAAGGTTAAACTTGGTTGGTGATATTTGTAGGAAGGTTAAGAAAATGCTGGGATACCAGATCAAAAGCTTTACCTTGTTGACAAAAGTTGGGAAAGCAAAAAAGTGTCAACTCAAGAGCCAAAAATAGATGAACTTCCAACAATAGAATTTCCCTCCCGTGGGAAACTTAAAGCTAGTTCATGGCGTATCCATCAAAAAATTGGCTATGGCTACTTTGTAGCTATTGGAATAGGCTTTTTTGGTTCCTTGACAGGGTTAGTGCTGGCCAACTACTACCGAGGCAGAGAAGTCCGACAGTTCCATCAAGCTAAACAGCAAGAACAACTACTGAATAATTATAAAAATGCCATATTTGAGGCACAGTTGCATAGCGCGAATTTAGTGGCTGTTTTAGAAAATACACAAAAGCGAACCCAGAAAAAAGATGAATTACTGACTTCTTTTGCTGAAGCTCAAAAATTAGACACAAAAATCAGCGCATATATTAGCAGTAAGCCCGAGACTTTAGCTGCCAATAGCAACACTTTACAAACTTTATTATCAGATTATTCTAGTAATTTTAAAGCTTATATTGAGCAAGTAGACAAAATTTTACAAAAACTTGATAATAATGCTTTACAGTCTGAACAAGTAGAAACTGTACGCAAAGAGTTACTGGAAGTTATGAACAGTAACACTGTCGAGGATCTAGATAATTTATCAAATAAGTTGACGAGAATTTTAAGAACGGCGCAAGAACAAGAACAGGATAGGCAAAACGATGTAGAGGAAGCGAGATTTGTAGAAAGAACAATTTTTATAGTCAGTATGCTGCTATCTGTGGCTATTGCAGCTGTGGTAGCTTGGCGTACCAGTCGAGCGATCGCTGAACCTGTAATTACTGTCACTCAAGTAGCTGAACAAGTGGCCAAAAAATCTAATTTCGATTTACGCGCTCCCATCACCACTGATGATGAAATTGGCTTGCTGGCTAAATCTCTCAATCGCTTGATTGAGCGAGTATCTGAACGCACTAAACAACTCGAACAAGCCAAAGAATTAGCTGAAGCTGCCAGCACAGCAAAAAGTCAATTTCTCGCTAATGTCAGTCACGAGTTACGCACACCGTTAAATGCAGTTATTGGTTTAAGTCAACTTTTGCAAGATGATGCTGCTGATTTTGCTGCATCCCCAGATTTTATCACTGATTTAGAAACTATCAATTCTGCCGGTAGACATTTACTAAAACTCATTAACGATATCCTGGATGTGTCAAAAATCGAAGCTGGGAAAATGACTCTTTACCCAGAGACATTTGATATTACAAATTTGATTAATAATGTTGTTCTCACAGTTAAACCAGCTATGGAAAAAAATGGCAATACTTTACAGGTGGACTGTGATGATAATCTAGGGACAATGTATACTGATCAAACCAGGATGCAACAAATATTATTAAACTTACTCAGTAATGCGGCTAAATTTACCACTAACGGCAAAGTGACTTTGACGGTTAAGCATGAAAAAATCAAATTACGTCAAGACGCGCCCTTGAGTGTAATTAGTTTTACTGTAACTGATACAGGAATTGGAATGTCCCCTAGTCAGCAGCAGCAGCTATTTCAACCTTTTACCCAAGGAGATAATTCCACTACGAGGAAATATGGCGGTACTGGGTTAGGATTGGCTATTAGCCGTCATTTTTGTCAAATGATGGGGGGTGAGATTATTGTCAAAAGTCAGCTTGGTGTTGGTTCAACCTTTAAAGTCAATTTACCTTTGACGGTGCAGGTGACAGGTGATGGGTGATGGGTGATGGGTGATGGGTGATGGGTGATGGGTGATGGGTGATAGGTGATGGGTGATGGGTGATGGGTGATGGGTGATAGAGTTAAGAGTTAAGAGTTAAGAGTTAAGAGTTAAGAGTTAAGAGTTAAGAGTTAAGAGTTTGTTGGAATCTGATATTTCTTGACCCAAGTTGCTGAGGATATTGTAGTCTGACCAATAGCTACAATTGATAAATGTCATTTTACAGATATCACTGCATCGCTCTTTCACACACCTATGACTACAAATATTGATTTTCTCAGCCATCTTAACCCCAGTCAACGCATAGCAGTTGAACACTATTGCGGACCGTTATTAGTTGTCGCTGGTGCGGGTTCTGGTAAAACTCGTGCGCTTACCTACCGTATCGCTAATTTGATTCTGCAAAACCGTGTTAACCCTGAAAACATTTTAGCGGTGACTTTCACTAACAAAGCTGCACGGGAAATGAAAGATAGGATTCAAAGGTTATTTGCTGAACAATTAGCAATTTCTCAACATGGTCAAAAGTTTGATTTATTACCAGAATATGAACAAACTCAATTGATATCTAAAGTTTATCGCACTACTATCAAAAATATGTGGTGTGGCACTTTTCATAGTCTTTTTTCTCGCATTCTCCGCTTTGACATCGAAAAATATCAAGATGAAAAAGGACGACGTTGGAATAAAAACTTTTCCATTTTTGATGAGTCTGATGTCCAAAGCTTAATCAAAGAAATTGTTACTAAAGAACTTAATTTAGATAGTAAAAAATTTGATCCTAAATCTGTGCGTTACGCCATTAGTAATGCAAAAAACCAAGGTTTATCACCCCAGGAATTTGAACGGGAACATCCAAATTATCGGGGTCGGGTAATTGCTGATGTTTATAATCTTTACCAAGATAGATTAGCACAAAATAACGCTTTGGATTTTGATGATTTAATTTTAATTCCTACAAGATTATTTCAACAAAATGAACAAGTTTTAGGGTATTGGCATCGGAAATTTTGTCATATTTTAGTAGATGAATATCAAGACACAAACCGCACTCAATATGAATTGATTCGTCTGTTAGTAACTAATGGTGAAAACAGAAAGAGTGAGTGGAATTGGCAAAATCGGTCTGTGTTTGTGGTGGGTGATGCTGACCAATCTATTTACAGTTTTAGAATGGCTGATTTTACCATATTACTTGAATTTCAACAAGATTTTGGCGATGGTTTAGAGGATGATGATACCAGAACAATGGTAAAATTAGAAGAAAACTATCGCTCTTGTGAAAATATCCTCCAAGCTGCTAATGAACTAATAGAAAATAACACCCAACGTATTGATAAAATTCTCAGAGCTACACGGGATGCAGGGGAAGCAATTTATTGTTATAAAGCAGATGATGAAATAGCAGAAGCAGATTTTGTGATTAATCAAATTCGCACTTTAGAACATCAAAACCCGGAATTAAATTGGGGTAGTTTTGCTATTCTTTATCGCACTAACGCCCAATCTCGACCTTTTGAAGAATTATTAGTAAAATATCAAATTCCTTATACAGTTGTCGGGGGAATGAAATTTTATGACCGCAAAGAAATTAAAGATGTTGTTGCTTATTTAAGAGCAATTAATAATCCAGCGGATACTGTTAGTTTATTAAGAGTTATTAATACTCCTCGTCGGGGAATTGGTAAAGCTACTATTGACGCTTTGATGAATGCTTCCCAACAATTAGGTACAACTTTATGGGAAATATTAAGTGATGAAACATCAGTAAATACTTTAGCTGGACGTGCAGCCAAGTCTGTGAATGGTTTTGCTAGTATAATTCAGAAATGGCAAGAACAAATTACAAAAATTCCCGGTTCTGAGATTTTAGAAGGAATTTTAGATGATTCTAACTATATTCGGGATTTGATGGAACAGGGAACGGATGAAGCTGATAATAGAATCAGTAACGTCAAAGAATTGTTTAACGCTATCACTCAATTTGAAGACGATAATAAAGGTGATGATATTTCCTTGCAAGCATTTTTGCAAAGTGCGGCGTTAAGTTCTGATTTAGATAATTTAAAAGAAGGACAAACAGCAGTTTCTTTAATGACTTTGCACGCTTCTAAAGGTTTAGAATTTCCTGTAGTATTTTTAGTTGGGTTAGAACAGGGTTTATTTCCTGGTTATCGTTCCTTACAAGATCCTGCATCTTTAGAAGAAGAAAGACGTTTGTGTTATGTGGGGATAACACGCGCTAAGGAAAGATTGTATTTATCCCATGCCAGAGAAAGAAGGTTGTATGGTAGTAGAGAACCAGCTTTGCGATCGCAATTTTTGGAAGAACTACCCCCAGATTTATTAACCACCAAACGGAAAAATACCCGTACTTTCACTAAATCACCATCAGCAAAAACAAATAATCAAGGCGCATCAGAAAATTGGCAAGTAGGCGAAAAAGTATTACATAAAACTTTTGGTATTGGTGAAATTACTCATGTCTTTGGAACGGGTAATAAGATATCTGTAGCGATTAAATTTGCTAGTTTAGGTCAAAAAATAATTGATCCGAAAGTAGCGCAGTTGCAAAGGATGGAATAAAAGGGACTGGGGACAATTGACTGGCGCTTAGAGATATTATCTTACCTCAATTTATAAATTTCACCTCTATTAACTAATATCTCTGCTGTTAATAAATCCTTAACAGTTGCTAACAAAATCCGACGAGAATCAACTTCAAATAATACTGATATTCTATCAAATCCTGCTGCGCCTGGAGGGTTAAGTTTTGCTACACATACCTGTTGATGTTGGGTATCTAAGGAACGGTAACTTTCTTGATGTTGGAGAGTGCTAGAAGTCATTCTACCTGAAGCGTCAAAAGCTATTTCTGTTTGTGTCATATCACCTAATTCCCCAATATCTAAACGAATTTCTGTTTGTCCATTATTTGCTGTTTGTAAGGTTAACCATTGGGAACTTTGACAAGGATATTTTGTACCTTTGGTAAATATAGGATGATAAATATAACTTTTGCTGTAATTATCCCATAAACGAATCGCATAACTATGACGCAAAAAATCATCTATTTCTGTAATTTGGGTTATTGCTAACGCACCATGACATACAGCATCAAAGGGTTTATTTAATTTTACCTTACTTTTACCAAAATAAGAAATAATTAATTGTTGAACTGCGGGAATTAAACAACTTCCTCCCACTAATAAAACTTGTTCAATATCATTTTTAGCAATACCTTTTCTCAGTGCAAAGGTTAAAACCTCATCTAACACATCCCGTAACTGTTGTAAAAATTGCCGATATTCTAAAATTTCTTCTAATTTTTCACGGGTGATTTTTAACTCATAGATTTTTAACTCATAAGACATAAAAGATTCATCATCAAACCAACTTTCGGAAGCAGTTTGATTTTTAGAAAGTTGAATTTTTAAACGTTCAGCAATTTCTAAAAGATTTTGATAACTGATTTTACCAACTTGTTCAGGTGTGAGATTTTGAGAACGTAAATAATCATCAACTATCCAAACATCAATATCTTCACCACCTACATAAGCTTCTGATTTGGCTAAAACCTCAGCACGTAAGTTATGATTATTAATATTATTTTGATGAGAATTATTAACAGTTCTCACTAAACTTAAATCCAGAGTTCCCCCACCAAAATCAACCACTAAAATTAAGTTACCGGGAGATTTTACAGCATAACCTAAAGCTGCGGCGGTAGATTCATCTATAATAGAAACATGGGGAACATTTAATTTATTACCTAACTCTCGAAACCAATCTAAATAACGTTCAAAAGCACCAACGGGAACGGTAAAAACTAAATGACTAGGTTCTATATTCTGCTGTTTAATTTCCTTCCAAATAGTTTGGATAAACAACTCAGAAACAGCAACAGAATTATAACTAATTCCATCAATTTGACGTGGTGGTGGTTGATAATCTCCAGCTAAATCACGTTTAAACTTTTTAAATAATCTTTCTGGGGGATAATTTTGAGAAAGTCCTAAACGTTGACTTCTCACACCTTCACCTAATATAATATTATGACCTGATTTAATAAACATTAAACTAGGAATAACCGGATATTCTAACCTTTCACCTTGAGGAGTAACACCCACAAATACACGGGATAAATTAGGGAAACGTAAACTTTTAGGTTGTTGGGTATCAACTTCTAAAATACTAATTACAGTATTACTCGTACCAAAATCAATTGCAATAGTAGTCATAAATTTAGGAGTCAGGAGTCAGGAGTCAGGAGTCAGGAGTCAGGAGTCAGAATAATAAATCAATATAATTAACTTCTCTTTATCTTCTTTGCGTCTACCCTTCGGGATCTCCTGACGGAGATTGCGTTTTTGCGTGAGATATATTCAATTATTATTAAAACCTCCTGGTAAAGTGCGACTAACTTTTGCAGGATAGAGAACTTTCTCACCATTTTGATAACCTATAAACCGAATATAAACTAAATCACCTTCTTGAATATCATCACTATCAGCTTGATGTATTTGGGGATTATAATTAACCTGTTCCCAAGTTTCCCCAATCACAGTATAACCCCAACTGGCCATTAAATTATCTAAAGATGTAAATAGGGAAACAATATTTTTAGCGGGTAAGTCAGGTTTTGTTAAAGCCATTTTTTTGACTGTGGGATAGTTGGTAAGTAAAGTTTGCAGTTGGGTAAAGGTTTCATTTTGAAAATCAGTTTTTAATTGTTGAGATTGTTGTTTTAATTCTTCCCGCAGTCGTTGACATTGTAACTCTAAATCTTTGATTTTATGTTCTGTATCTGTTGCGGTTGTATTTTGATGTTGAATAGATGTATTTTCCTGAGTTTCGGGAAATAGGAAACGCAGAATAATATAAAAGATGATAGCGAGAATTAGACCGAAACCGATATGATTAATTTGTTCTAGCATATTATTATTTCTCGGGTGAATTTGCAAACAGAAATGGTTTAACAGATAAAATCATTCGTTCTAACTCAGGTTTATTCTCTATGAGAACAGGATGTTCCCATAATCCATTTTCCCTTTCAGAGCAAGCTTTAGCAAGTGCTTGTCCGATATTCTCACGACTTTGTTTAATATCTCTTTGAAGACTTTCTGGATTAGGGTTGAACACCAAAATAAATACTCTATTTTTTATATCTTCAGGAATACATTCTTCTACATAACTTCCTCTATTTTGATAGACATCACGATCAATGATTAATAAGATATGTTTGTTAAGATTTTGTCGCAGTTGGGGAATATATTTTTTTTCAAATTTATCTTTAACATTTACCCATCCACGCGCTTTTTGTAGACATTCAATCTTATCCGCATCTACGTTTAAATTTAGACAAAATCCGTTAACAATATCATTATGAGCCTTATCTTCTAATAAGATGAGAAGATGTGGTCTATACTCATTTGGACTCATAATTCTATATCTCCACAAATTAGGTCATCAATCAGATCAACTCGATCTCCACGACCAGGTATCTCACTAATTAACCTAATTAAAGTTGGTTCTAAGTGACTTTTCCGATCAAGGAAAAAGGTATTTTCATCAGAGAATTTTTTGATTGCTTCAGGATTGTGAGAAGTTACTAAAAGTTGTCCATTATTTGTAAATGAACGTCGTAAAGACATAGTAAAATGACCTACTACCGATAGAGAAAGATAATTATCAGGTTCATCCCAAAAGCAGAAAACCGGACCATAGAATTGATTAGCAGCTAATACCACAGCACAAAGAAAAAAGCATTTCTCACCATCTGATAAATCTTGAAAATTAACATTTAAAGTAGCTTGATTTTTCTCAAATCTAACGATTAGACTTTTCACGTCTTTACCAATAGTTTCATTGACAAAATCTTGAAAGTCTGGCATAAGTTTTCGGAGATATTTGTCAATTTCTCTATAGGCCGCAGGATATCTACCCAGTAAACCAGAAAACCATTCTCCAATATTTGTACCATCTTTTTTTGGTTGTAAAGTTTCCCCGTGAGAATCTCCAGTCATTAAACTAGGAATTGGTGCTAAAATAATCATCTCAGCCAGCCAATTCTTTAAAACATAAAGACTATCATTACTAATTATTGGCATAGCTACTAAATGCCAATCTACAGAAAACTGAGCTTCTTTATTTTGGGTATTACTATGAATAGTAACTTGAGCGTTTTTTCGAGAGTAAATTGCATTTCCATCAACTAGAAGTTGTTCTTCAAAAACTCGCAGTTCTTGAAAATTTTCTGGTAACTCTAACGCGAGAATATACTGATATAATTGATTTTTCAGTAATACTTCTATTTCTAAGCGAATGGGAACTTCAAACTTTCCATAAGCAAAATCATTTCGTCCAATAAGATTATTTTTTTCAAGTTCACGTAGTCTATTAATTCCTCTAGCAATAGATTGAAGTACCTCTAATGCTTTAGCAATAGTTGATTTACCTGTACCATTTTTGCCAATCAATATAGCAGATGGCATATCTTTTATTTTCAGTTCAAAGTTTTCTAAACATCGGAAATTATTTACATATAGTCTTTGAAGCATAATAAAGCCGTTCCTAGAAGTAAAAAATGAAGATTCTTGGGCGGTGATATACCCATTATAGGTTCAAATACCCAACTTATCTAAGAAATTTCTCGTTCCCAGTCTCCAGACTGGGAATGCCATTTTAGAAGTTCTACCTCTATTTTATCATGAGGCAGAGCCTCTTTTTTGCATTCCTTGTCAGAGACAAGGAACGAGTAATGATAGTTTATTGTTGTTGTAAGGTTTGATTTTCGGAAGTTGTAATCATCTCATCATCTTGATAATATTCTGGTAATAATTCCTGAGATTCTATTTCTCCTAAAGATTTTTCTAAACTTTTTGTAGTTTCCAAACAACTAGAACCAGTGGCATTTAAAACCCGTTCCACAATTTTACCATCTTTACCAATGCGATATTCAATCTTTTGATATTCTGCCATGATGATTTTTCCTTTTGTCCTTAGATCCCCGACTTCTTTTAACATCTTATCAATCAATGATTAATTTATGTCAGAAGTCAGGGATCTTTTTGTGCTTTCTTATTTAAACCCATTTACCAACAACAACCCGCACCGTACCATCTGCTAAAACTTCCTCTTCCTCTACATCAAAACCCTCAGTTTGTATGGTTTCCATCAAACTTCTATGGGCGTATTTTTGACTAATTTGATTAATAAAATCCTGCTGATTAATTTTTGCACCCCAAAAATCTGCAACTAATTCATAAATTCCTCCCTGTTGACGAAAACCTAAATCATAACCATTAGCTTGTTTAATCACATATTCAGCATTGGTTTTATTACCCATATAACCACGAACCTGAGAATTTAACTCAACTTGATAACCTAACTCTTGCAATATTTGATGGAGAACATCACCATTTTTAATTTGTACTTTGATAGTTGTAAAATGAGACATAAAAAATCAACTCCTTTTTTCATTTATGAATTATCAATTGTCAATTATCAATTATCAATTATTTAATCCACCTCCAACGGACCCAAACCTTGCTGCTGAGAATAAACCTTTAACTCCTCAATTAACAGTGTATCAATAGAAGCCGTTCTTGCGCCAGCTTCCGCCGCCCAACGTTTTAAACTGGTAATTTGTTCCTTAGCAATAGCCGCCAAAGGTACAGTTTCCGATACCGCATCTAAAATATCTTCCGTATTAAAATCACGCCTATTTCCATCTATTAAACTACCAAAAGCCCGGTGCATTCCATCAATAATTACTTGTTGAATTTCAGCACCGCTAAAATTTTCCGTATTTATGGCAAGTTTCTGTAAATCAAATTCTCGCAGTCGGGAAGGGCGAACTTTTTGAATGTGGACTTTAAAAATATCATGGCGTTCATTTTCTGTAGGTAAATTTAAAAAGAATATTTCATCAAATCGCCCTTTTCTTAATAACTCGGCTGGTAATATTTGCACGTTATTAGCAGTAGCCACCATAAACACCGGACTGGTTTTTTCTTGCATCCAAGTTATTAACGTTCCAAATACTCGGCGCGATGTTCCTGAATCACCATCAACCCCGCTATTAATATTACCAAATGCTTTATCTATTTCATCCATCCACAATACACAGGGTGATATTGCTTCTGCTAATTGTATCATTTGGCGAATGCGATTTTCACTTTCTCCGACTATGCCCCCAAATAATCTACCCACGTCTAAACGTAACAGTGGTAAACGCCATTCATGGGCGATAGTTTTGGCTGATAATGATTTTCCTGTTCCTTGGATTCCTACTAATAAAACGCCTTTGGGGTTGGGTATGCCATAACGTCGCGCTTCTTCGGTAAAAGCATCTTGACGCATTCGCACCCACTGTTTAAGATTTTCTAAGCCACCGACATTTTTTAATGATTCATTGGATGTGTAAAATTCTAATATTCCTGTTTGTCTAACTGCTTGTTTTTTCTCTTCTAAAACTCTATCAATATCTGTTTCGTTAACTTCTCCTTTTGCTGCTAAAGCGGCGGCTAAAACTCTTCTAATTCTGGCGCGACTTAATCCTTGACAGGCTTTGATTAATTGTTCTTTTCCTAGTCCATTTAAGTTAAGTTTTTCGGGGACTATTAATTGATGAATTAAATAATCTATTTCTTGGATGTTGGGTAAGGGAAAATCAATTACTGTAATTTCTTCTTGTAGTTCTGGGGGAATGGTTAAAGTATGACTGGTGAGGATGAGGGTTTGGCGTGTGCGTTTGAGTTGACGGGTGAGGTTTTTGATAGCACGAATTACGGGAGCATTTTTTTCTGTTTCGGGGTTTTTGAGGATAAAATGGATGTCTCGCAATACAAAAATTGTGGTTGTATTTTCTGGGGTTTTGGTAATTCTTGATAATGCACCCATGACTGAACCTTTATCAGTTCCGTTGTCATCCCAACCGGTGACGATATCCCATAATAATAGTTGTCGTGGTGTCTGGGATATTTGGGTGAGTTGTTGCAGGACTTGTTCTATTGGTTCTTCTTCGACTCCGACTATATATAGTAGGGGATAGCGGGCGCGAAGCATGAGGTCTATTTGTTGGATGAGTTCTTGATGGGGGTTATTCATTATGTATAAATAGGGGGGATAGTTGTTAGTTTATTGGGTTTTTATTTCGCGCAAAGTCGCAAAGAAGAAAATAAATGTCTGAATTAATTTAATTTGTCAATTCCAGAAATTTGCTCTGTCAGAGTTTCTTTATTAACATTGGCTAAAAAAATTTTAGTTCCTGTTACATCAGCAGCTTCAAGATTTGTGTTTAAAAAACTTGTATTAGCAATAATGGCATTTTTAAGTTTTGCCCCAGATAACTTAGCACCATCAAATTTAGTGTCAGTTAAATCAGCATTACAAAAATCAGCACCACTCAAATCTGCACTACTCAAATCTGCACCTTGAAGATTAGCATTAGAAAAATTAGCATAATGCACACACCCATTCAATTTTGCACCTTGAAGATTAGCATTAGAAAAATTAGCAGCATAAAGATGAGTATTACTGAATTTTGCATCTTGAAGATTAGCATTAGAAAAATTAATATAATGTAAAGTATGTCCGCTCAAATCAACTCCTTTAAGACTAGGAATATACGTTTCTTCTCTTATAAATTGATTCCATAGTCTAATTCCTAGATCACCAGCTTTTAATAAATTTATCGCTCTTTCTGTGGTCATTTTCAGATCAGGACTACTTGATATTTGATTTTCACCACCAAGCACAGCATCATACTCTAGGGGTTGTTGTGGATTATTCATGATTGGTTAATGGTAGGTTTCATGTATGCTGTATCTAAAATAGCATATTTGGGTAATTTTGCTAGTTGTTTACATAATTTTAAGATTGTCTGAATCAGGTGGTTATCGAGCGAAGTCGAGATAATGTCCAGGATTTGAGGATGTACAGGATGTGATTGTTTAATTGTTCGTTAGTTGTTAATGATTAGGATAGAGAAAAGTAAATAAATATTTATGAAGTGAGATGGAAGAATAAATATATGAATCTCATCTATCAATCATCAAATTACAATCCTGTCAATCCTATAATCCTGGTTATCCTGATATGGCTACGCCACGCTTCGCTATCAGACAAAAAAATTGATCGCCTGACGGCGAGGGGAAAGGGAAAAGAAAAGAGGGTAAAGGGCAAGAGTGTAAGAGTATAAAGGGCT
This sequence comes from Sphaerospermopsis sp. FACHB-1094, assembly GCF_014696195.1. Taxonomy (NCBI): domain Bacteria; kingdom Bacillati; phylum Cyanobacteriota; class Cyanophyceae; order Nostocales; family Aphanizomenonaceae; genus Sphaerospermopsis; species Sphaerospermopsis sp. FACHB-1094. The sequence goes on from NZ_JACJPT010000045.1 coordinate 13,537, forward strand.
ACAAAGTTCACGCAGCACCACACACAACACGAAAACCGAAGTAGTTGCTGCCGAAGCCCGCAACAACATAGCTGCGACGCGCCGAACGGCAAAGCTCAGGAACGTAGAGCCAAGAACCACCGCGCAGCAACTTTTTGTTACTTGAGCTTGTCACAGCACTACTATTTGTAGGCGCGTTATTATAGTTATCTACCCAATCATCGAAACACCACTCCCAGACGTTTCCGTGCATATCATACAAACCAAAAGCGTTAGGGGGAAAAGTGCCTACATCTGTGGTTTGTCTACGATACTCTCCTTGAGGAGCAGAAGCGTAAGTGTAATTACCATCATAGTTAGCTAAATCTGTTGTAATCGTCTCTCCAAAATAAAAAGGTGTGGTAGTTCCGGCTCTACAAGCATACTCCCATTGTGCTTCGCTGGGTAGGGTGTATTTTTTTCCTGTTCTTTGGCTTAACAGTTCACAGAATTTAACCGCATCATTCCAACTTACTTTTTCAACAGGTCGTTGACTACCTTTAAAGTGAGAACGGTTATTCCCCATGATCGCTTGATATTGTGCCTGTGTTACTGGATATTTTCCCATAAAAAAATCTGGAACAGTAACTTCATGTTGGGGACTTTCATTACCATCTCTTTCTTTCTCGTCTTCCGGTGAACCCATCAGAAAAGTACCACCAGGAATTGCAGCCATTTCTAATTTTAGACCATTACCCAAATCTTCTAGAAAATATCTAGCTATACGTGTCAGCCATCGGTCGTCCGCCAGCTTACTAGGATTACCCAAATCTTCTATAAAATATCTAGCTATACGTTGCTGACGTTGAATAATTTCCCCAAATTTGTTGACTGTTAATACTTCAATTTGTTCTAATTTAAAACCTAATTGACGAGGATTTTGTAATATTTGTTTAATTCTGGGTTCTGTTCTTTTATTTAATATTAAATAAGCTGCATTTTGAATATCCCAAGATTCATCCTTTAAACCTGCAATTACTAAATCTAAACCCTGTTCTCCATAATTCAATGCTTGCTCAAGTGCAGCAATTCTCACCTTGGCATCTGGATTTTTCAACCGTAACTTTACCCCATCAATACCACCTAAAACCGCCGCACTTTCTAGTGATGGACTATTACCACCAAGCACAGCATCGTATTCTCGCGGTTGTTGTGGATGATTCATGATTGGTTAATGGTTGGTTTGATGTATGCTGTATATAAAATAGCATATTTGGGTAATTTTGTTATTTGTTTACATAATTTTAATATTGTCTGAATCAGGTGGTTATCGAGTTTCGACTACGCTCAACTACCGCGACTTGTACTGAGCGACATTGAGACAAATAGAAACTTGACGAAATTGAAAATATAGCCTAATATAAAGAGTTTAAGAAGTTCCAAGAGTAAGAGGGTAAAAGCGCCAATAGCTACTGAGTCCTGGAAGATACGACTACACGGAAACCCATGATGAAGCTCCTAATGTTAAAATATTATATCAGGATGTATATATATTTATGGGTAAAAAATATGACATTAAACAAATTGATGCCATTGCTAGAGAATTTAGTATGTCAGAGAAATTAAGAAAAGCATTTGGTAAATTTATCGAGATAGAAAAAAGAAATGGTTATGGTGGAACTTTAAATGATAGAGGTGATTTTACATATCAGGAACTTAGACAAAAAGCTAAAGAATTTTTAGAGGATATTGATTATGACTCCTAAAACATCTCTTGCTAATTCTATAGAAAATCTGAATCAAATTATTCAACCAATTATCGGCGAAACTTGCCATCAAATTGGATTTAGTTATGGTGATGAATTAATATTAGACTTTGGTGAAATGCAACCTTATAATCATCCTAAGTTAAAACACTTAAACAAAGGAAGCTGGCAACTTTTCACTAGGGCAACACCTTGGAGTTTAACGTTCGGAAATCTTCTGTCTGGAATTCATTCATCTATTTTAGATATACACCCAAATAATGAATTTGCTGAAAGATTGTTACAGCCGTTAGAAAATACAAAGCTGACTAATTTTGCCCTTGGTGGCAATCATGATTTTACACTCACTTTATCATTTGAGGGTGAGGATAATTATAATTATAAATTTATTTTAGAACCAGATTTAGAAGATGATTCTGGTCTTGCTTACTGGGAATTATTAATGCCAAATGAGCAAATTTTGATAGTAGGACCTGGACAATTTTGGGAATGTAAATCAATTCATGAATGTGATTAATTTTGACTTTACTGATCTATCTAATTCTACACCTTCAATTAGATCATGAGCAGCTTCCGACATTTCTATACTTTCAGCCTTAACTTGTCACCAACAACCCCAACCCCCTTCCCGCAAGCGATGAGGAGGATTATGATAAGCTGTTACACAGCTAAATTGTATAATCCTAATATTCTGAACTCTTGTGGAACAGGCATCCTGCCTGTCAAACTTATACAAGTCAAATACACAACAGCTTATTTATTAAATTCCAGAAATGTTACTTATCACAGTTTGTTTATTAACATGGGCGAAAAAAGATTTAGTTCCTGTTACGTTAGCATATTCAAGATTTGTGTTTAAAAAACTTGTATTGGCAATAATAGCATTTTGAAGATTTGCTCCATATAAATTAGCACTATCAAATTTAGTTTCAGTTAAATTTGTTGACTCTAAATTACATCTTTTCAGAGTAGCTTTGATTAGAATAGCATCTGAAAAATTTGCTTCTTTGAAGTTACATGATAAATTTTCATTAGATCCTATACTTTCTGTTAAGTTAGCTTTTGCGAGATTAGCTTTAGTGAAATTGGAATTAATAAGATTTGCTTTTGTCAAGTTTGCACCTTGAAGATTAGCATTAGAAAAATTAGTGCTAGTTAGCGATGATTGAGATAGATCAGATTCTTGCAAATCGGCATTAATAAGATTGACTCTTGTAAGGTTAGCTTGAACTAATTTAGAATTTTTTAAATTCACATTATGTAAGTTAGCATCAGTCAAATCTTGTCCGCTCAAATCAACTCCTTCAAGATTAGGGAGATAGGTTTCTTGCTGTCTAAATAGATTCCATGCTTTAATTCCTGCTGTACCAGCTTTTAATAAATTTATCGCTCTTTCTGTGGTCATTTTCAGATCAGGACTACTTGATATTTGATTTTCACCACCAAGCACAGCATCGTATTCTAGGGGTTGTTGGGGATTATTCATGATTAGTTAATAGTTAGTTTCATGTATGTTGCGTTAAATGTAGCATATTTGGGTAATTTGGTTATTTGTTTACATAATTTTAATATTGTCTGAATCAGGATGTCCAGGATTTGAGGATGTACAGGATGTGATTGTTTAATTATTGGTTAGGTGTTGATGATTGTGATAGGGAAAGGTAAATATTTATTAAATGTAATGTAAGAATCAATACATAAACAACAGTGATTAACCATCAAATAATCATCCTGTTAATCCTATAATCCTGGGTATCCTGATTCTGACAGTTGACAGATTATAATTAAAATACAGTACAATATTGCCTATAACCTAGTAAATGAAATAAACAATTATGAATGTACAACTTGTTGACTCGCTTGTAGAAATTGTTTCCAAATTAACTCCCGAAGATCAAAAACTTTTTTTATCTAAACTTTCTCATAGAAATATAATTCCATCAGCAGAACAACAAAATTTAACATCAGCAGAAAAAGCCGCAAAATTTCAAGAATGGTTATCTCAATTTCCTCAAAGTAGTATTACCCTATCAGATGAAGCATTGCGTCGAGAAAATATTTATGATGATAGAGGGATATGAAAAGCTATTTACTTGATACGAATATTATTCTTAGATTTGCAAATTCTCAATCTCAGGAATACAATCTGATACGGAATACTATTTCTGAAATTTTATTACGAGGTGGTCAATGTTTTATTACCTCTCAAGTAATCATTGAATTTTGGGTTGTTGCTACTCGTCCTGTCAATGTTAATGGCTTAGGATGGACTGTAGAACAAACAACTCAAGCAGTACAAATGTTAATAAGTCAATTTGATTTACTAGCAGAAACACCAGATGTATTTTCTATTTGGTTGAACTTAGTAACAACATATAATATTTCTGGTAAACGAACTCACGATATACACATATTAGCAGTGATGATTGCTCATAATATCAGCCATGTTTTAACTTTAAATCCCAAAGATTTTATAGATGTTCCTGAAATTACAATTATTCATCCTCAAAATATTAATAGCTAAGAATATAGCATATTATTGTCAGAATCAGGATGTCCAGGATTTGAGGATGTACAGGATGTGATTGTTTAATTATTGGTTAGGTTTTGATGATTGTGATAGGGAAAGGTAAATATTTATTAAGTGTGATGTAAGAATCAATACATAAACAACAGTGATTAACCATCAAATAATCATCCTGTTAATCCTATAATCCTGCTTATCCTGATTCAGACAAAAGGTTAATTTTTATGAAATTACTGTAATAATCAATACATCATTCACGTCTAGTAATTATCAAATAATCATCCTGTTAATCCTCTAATCCTGGTTATCCTGATTCAGACAAAATATTAAGTTAATACTCATTAACCATCAAAGAATCATCCTGTTAATCCTTAAATTCTGGTTATCCTGATTCAGACAATATGTTACAATCGGAATAGAGGTAAAAGCAAAAATTCCGTAATTAAATTGATCAGAAAAGACAATGCAACAAATTAATTTTGATGCTCGTGTAGATGAAAATGGTTGTTTATATCTGAAACTTCCCCCAAATTTTGCCGGGATGGAAATAACAGGAAAACTTTTATATCAAGTTCATCCTATTTCCTTACCCAATCACAAAGAGAATAAAATTGATATTAATCTTGTTCGGAGTATTTGTCATCAGATTAGAAATTTACCAGTTCTTGATAGCAGAACTCCTGATGAAATCATCGGTTATAACGAGTTTGGAATCCCAGAATAATGGTTATTGATACTTCTGCTATTATGGCAATTATTTATGCTGAACCTGAAGAATTGATATTTATTGAACTTATTAACAAAAGTGCAGAATGTTTACTTTCTTCTCCAGGTTATGTAGAAGCATCCATTGTTTTAGGTACTAAACATGGTCAGCAAGGTGTAGAAAATCTTAACTTATTAATTGCAGCATTGTCTATAACTATTGTACCTTTTACTGTAGAACAGGCACAATTAGCAAGTGCAGCATTTTTGAAATTTGGTAAAGGCCGTCATCCCGCAAAACTGAATATGGGAGATTGCTTTTCTTATGCTTTAGCAAAATCTAACAATCAACCTTTATTATTTAAAGGTAATGATTTCATTCACACCGATATTGAGCAAGTTAATTATTAATTGATGCTATATTTGATGTAGAAAATAATCATCCTGTTAATCCTTTAATCCTGTTTATCCTGATTCAAACAATATGTTACAATTTGAATTAAGAGAAACAGGAGCATAAAACTATGCCATTAATCAAAATACCAAAACATTATCTTGTATCTCAAGATGAAGATTCAATTACAGTAGATGTACCAGAATCAATGTTATCATATTGGCAAAAAGACTATGAAAAAATTAGTAAAGCTAAAGGTATTTTAAAACATAAAAAATCAGCTATGTTAGCTCATTTAGATCATCTGCGTCAGGAGTGGGATAAATGAGATATCTTTATGATACAAATATTTTTATCTACTATTTAGCTGATGATATAATAGCTGATTCATGGTTTGCAGAAGAATTTGTTAATGTACACGAAATTCTACTTTCACCGATTATCCGCATTGAATTACTGAGTTTTACTGGCTTATCAAAAGAGGAGGAACAGTCTATTGAAAATTTACTATCTCAGTTTAACACAGTTCCATTATCACAAGAGATTGAAAATAAAACCATCCAATTAAAGCGAAATTACAAAATTAAACTTCCTGATGCAATTATCGCTGCTACAGCAATAAATCAAAACGCTATTTTAGTAACAAGAAATATTAGTGATTTTCAGGCAAGTACAGAATTAAAAATAGTAAATCCTTTTGCTAATTGATTAATCCTATAATCCTGGTTATTATCTCGACTTACTTCGACATAGTTCGACTACGCTCACTAACCGCTCAGTACAAGTCGCGGTAGTTGAGCGTAGTCGAAACTCGATAACCACCTGATTCAGACAAATGTAAAATTTTGACTTTTGACTTTTGACTTTTGACTTCCCGATGGGAGTCCTGATTCAGACAAAATATGAAGTTAATAGTCATTTGTTAATCCCATAATCCTGGTTGTTATAGATTTGGGACAAGGAGAAGCAGAAGTATTAGCATTAGGATTACCTCCGTTTCATCTTCGCACCAATATCAGCAGGTTTACCAAAATACGGGTAACTCGTCACCAAAATATCTACCCCTGTGCTGGCATAATTCCTGACATTTTCTAAATTAATTCCACCTGCTGCTGCTAATTTTAAACCTGGATATTTCTGCTTTAATTCTGTAACTAAACCACTAAGTTCTACAGTAGGAATTTTATCAAATTGAATTAAATCAACTCCTGCTTCAGCCACCATCCAAGCATCGGTTTCTGTTTCCACTTCAATAGCAATTTTTTGTTCTGGAAATCGTTTTCTCATTTGGTTGATACGTTCACTTATTTCTGCAATACTATCTATAAATAGTAGGTGTTGTTTAAAAATCAAAACTGTTTCTGAAAGTCCTAAACGATGGGGAGTAGCACCACCAGCTAAAATTGCTTTCATGGAAATAATTCTCGTACCAGGAAAGCATTTGCGAGTGGTGACAACTGCCACATCAGAATTTACATTTTTAGCAGCATCAACCAATTCTTTTGCACGGGTAGCAATACCAGAAGCGTATTCCATTAAATTTAACGCTACTCTCCAACCAATATGTAAAGCTTCCGCACAACCACTAGCTTTGAGAATTAATTGCTGTGATGTTAAACAAGTTCCACTTTCTAGTAAATATTCAACTTTTGCACCGCATTTTTCAAATACTCTTGCTGCTTCTTCTGTTGCACAAATAGTCATGGTGTGACGGGTAGAAAATTCAATTTCTCCTAATTCTTTACCTATATTTAATCCATAGGTAGTTAAATCGAGAAATGGGACATCTTCTGCAATTAATTGTGCTATTTCTTCATCAGAAAAGAACATTCTCATATCAGATCCGTTGGAATAGTTATATTATCTGTGAGGGTAGTCAAAAGGCAAGAGGCAAGAGTGAAGAGGAGAAAGTTGATTATCAGTAATTAACTGGACTTGATATCATTTATTTTGTCCGTTGGAATAGGGAACATATCTGTTTGAGGGGGGAACAGGAGGGAGATAGGGAGGTAAATAACCCAATCACCAATCACTATCATAGACTGTTGCCCCTAGTTGAATTGCGATCGCAATTACATCTTTATTACTGCTATATAAAACCTAGACAAAACTAGACTTTACTTTCTACTTCAACGGGAGCATGGGAGCAGTTATCCCTCAGTAGACTTTCACGCCTTAGCCAGACGCGATCGTGTTCCAATTAAGTTTCTGAAAAAGACTACCACCATCATTGCTTGGTTTTCGCGTCGGCAATAGTCTCAATTCAATACTTGATATCACCGTATTATATATCAAGTAGTTGATTTTTTCCTAAAAATATATTGATTTTTGTCAATATAAGTAGGGCTTGCTGAATAAACCTAAAACCTTGATATATCAAAGGTTAGAGGCTGATAAACAGAAAAAAGTGCAAGGGTTTTGAAGGGTATACCGGAAAAAGTGTGCATTTTTTGGGATTTCAAGAGATGGCAAAGAAATTTTCAAATCTCCTCCTGACTCCTGACTCCTGACTCCTGACTCCTATGCCCTCACGGAAAGACTTTCTCAGCAACCCCTAAGTATAGTTTTGTCTATGAAATTGTCAACTTAGGACTTACTCTCCCCATGAACGCAGAGACAATTACTCAGCTACTGGTGATTTTGTTGAGGCTGGTAATAGACATCTCTGGTAATGAAATGTGCATAACCGGAAACCCATTCGTAGGGACAATTCATGAATTGTCCCTACATTGATTTTCAGAGAGGTTTAATGGGTAATGTTCCTCTCTAACCAGCAATTGATCTTATTTATACACCAAACTACTATATAGTAGTACAGTAATTTATTTAGTCTGAGAGTGTGGAATACTCTACCACAAACATCGGTTAGCACAACTGGGGAACATTTGACAATTTTGAAAACAATCTGTTACATTTATTTACATAAAGCAATAAAAGTTAAGACACAAAAGTTAAGACACAATAAAAACACGAGGTTAAAGATGACTATCTTAATTGCATTATTAGTTGTAGGTTGGGTTGCTGCTTCTGTGATTGGTTCTCTGGCTTACTTCATGGGTGAACAAAGCAAGCCTATCCATGAACGGAACTGGCGTTCTGAGTCTTTTGCACAGTTGGCTAAGTCTATTACTGGGATGGAAATTGATTACAGCGATCGCACTCCTGCCTATGCGATGGATGCTTATGCCAGTCGCACTCTACCCCAATAGTAGTACATAACGCTTAATCAAATGCCCATAGATCCCTGTCTTCTTCAAGAAGTCGGGGATTTGAATATTCAACGGTTTTCTTTTCCAATAGAAATTACTGCCAAAGTAGCAAGAAAGATTCTGATTTTGTTGTTAGTATTCATTGTCGGAATTATCGGCTGATCAATTCAGGGCTTCCCCTATTATTTACCCTGGAAACATCGGTAGTTAATGTGGTTATTAGTCTAATTCATGACTATAAATACGCATCAAAAAATCAGGAGTATTTGCTATGATGATGATGATGACTGAATCCATGACTACGGAAATGCAAACTTGCATGAATGCTTGCATGGAATGTCATAAAATATGCTTGGAAACCATGACTTACTGCATGAGCAAAGGTGGTAGGTACATGGATATGGGCATGATGAGCATAATGCGTGACTGCTCTGAAATGTGCATGATGTGTACAAATATGATGATGAGTGGTTCTGAATTTATGGAACGCACTTGTATGCTGTGTGCGGAAATGTGCGATCGCTGTGCTGCTGCCTGTGAAACCATTAGCGATGACAGCAAAATGAGAGATTGCGCCGCAGCTTGTCATAGATGTGCGGAAACTTGCCGATCAATGCAAATGGCGCGTGCTTAATTTGAACAACTAGCAGATTAACTATTATCAATTTATCTGCAACCTATTTAGGCGCTCAGGCTGTGGTGGTTTGGGCGCTGATCAATTGAAAATTGACAATTGATAATTGATTCATTCAAGGTTTAATATCATTACCATAAATTGTTTTATTTGTCAATGCCCCTATTTCTCACCCGCAAACAACAGCAGGGAATTTTGGTAAATCTCGTGTCAGGATTTTTTGATAAATTTTTGATTTTTTGGGTTATTTCTTTTTTGGCTATCCCTGAAGCGTTTATCAGTCAAGGCTTGTGAACTTGTGCTAAAAGATACATCTTAAAAATAGGCACAATAAGACAATTTACAAATTCTCTTAAATCATAGCAGATGGCTGAAAGTATTGCAAGCTCGTTAATAAATAAAAATAATTCTCAATTAAATCTTAAGAAAATATAAAGGGAGAATTTGGAAACTTATATATTTTAAAACTGTTTCTAGGGGTTGCTGAGAAAGTCTTTCCGTGAGGGCATAGGAGTCAGGAGTCAGGAGTCAGGAGTCAGGAGGAGATTTGAAAATTTCTTTGCCATCTCTTGAAATCCCAAAAAATGCACACTTTTTCCGGTATACCCTTCAAAACCCTTGCACTAATTTCTGTGTTTATCAGCCTCTAACCTTTGATATATCAAGGTTTTAGGTTTATTCAGCAAACCCTTTCTAGATTTAGATAAGATTTAATTATTAGAAAACACTCAATAGCGATCGCTGTTTACCTACCGATAGATCCCCGACTTCTCTAAGAAGTCGAGGATCTGGGTATTAGTTACTTAAATAGGACTTATGCAAGATTGAACTAAAAACCTAATTCTTACGTAGGGGTAATTCATGAATTACCCCTACTTTAAATTACCCCTACTTTCGTTCTGTTTTGCACAAGTCCTGTTAAAGAATATTCAGCACCCTCCTTAATAAAGCTTGATCTTCAGGTTTAGGTTTCAGACGACCATTTTCCACATCACGAATCCAACTTTGACTTTTACCTGTTAACTTTGCTAATTCTCTTTGGGAGATATTGATACTTTTGCGGGCTTGAGATACTTGTTCAGCTAATAAATTATCCGTAGTTTTGACGGTTTTTTTACTTCTCACATTACGCCGCTTTTTTTTCTCAGCATCTGCACTGATATTTTCCCATTCTGGTGGTAATTCAAAAGATAAAATCCGGGCATTCATCAACATATTCCACTTACCACGGGGACCGCTATCTGTAAGTCGATGATCACCACCACCGTCATTGATCCAAAACTCTAAAGCCTCATCGGGATCTTCAGGAATATCAACTAATTTTGCCCATAACGGTTGGATTTCTATGGGGTAGGTAACAGGATCAAAAATTGGCTTAACTCCAGAATGATTGAGAACTTCCAAATCATTTTCAAAAGTTCGTAATAACCGCTTCCGTTCATCTCGTAATCTAGAAGCTAAGTTAATTTTTTCCTCACCATAAGCAACACGCAGTAAAGTAGGAACAGTAATCCGTTGTTCTCTACCCATCTTGGTTTTAAAAAGTAACCATAACATCAATCTGACTGCGCCTTCATGTTGCTGCCACAGACTCATAACAGTAGTTAACAGCGTTTTCGGCAGACTACCATATTGATAGAAACCAGTCCGTTCTTTACAGCCTTGTTTATTTAAAAAATGCTGCGCCCAAAGACCGGCTTTAACTTTAAATGTCAACCCAACTAAATATTTACATCCCTGTGCATCTTCCTGAAAATGATGATGAATATCTGTTAAATGCCACAAAGGACTTTCTTTAACAGAAAAACCGGGAACTTTACCTCTTGCTTGCCAGTCAATAGAAACAACCAGAGAGCAAGCTTGTTGAACGATGTTTTTAATTAAACATAACTTGGCGGTTTTGTTGAGGTCTTTACGTTTTTCTAATCCCAAGTATGCTTCAAATTGTCGCTCATCAATTGAAAACTCTTGTTCCCAGGGTTGATCTAAAGTTGTAGCATAGGCAGCAAAAATCAGATGAATACAAGCAGCTCGAAGATCAAGATTTTCAATTGTTGGTAAATTTTTAGCCCGGTTACTAACTTGAAATGAGTCCTGAAGCTGAAAAGAAATTGCACCCCGACCTTGATTAACTTGTCGGCTATAGTGTAAATTACCTGCTGCATCTGTTTCCCATTGTAATGATTTACGTTGTGCTAATAAGTTGCAAGCTTCCCAAATAACTATTGCCGAAGCAAAGGGATGATTCTTGCCATTAGAAAACAAATTAGGACTGGTAGGTTCTCGCGTTTCAACTTTGCATCTGCCTTTTTTTGCTTGCCAGGGTATGGGGGAATTTGTAGGACAAGCAATTACACATTGCGGTTCTGGATAATAACCCTCACAATTGTTACAAAGACAAGGATCAATCCAATATTCGTTATTTTCGATTTTGATTGCACCCGTAGGACATTGGGGGCGGCAGTTATCACATCCATCGCAATTTTTGTTAGGAATTGTATAAGGCATAAGGCTGCTTCCTAGTCTAATTGCTGAGATGTTTGGCTCAAGTCTACCCTCGATGTCTCGTCTTGATTCATAACTTGCTACCAAATTATCTCCATGACAAGATCAGTTATTCAGTTAACAGTTATTGTCTTTGAGTATTGACTGTTCACTGTTGATTTTTACCTGTCACCTCTTTGGGACTTTGAAAGTAAGGCTTCATTGCTTCTTCATTAACTATACATTTCATAAAGATTTCGCTAAGTTTGTTCATAATGAGCTTGGAGAATTTTTTTAATATTTGTGTTCTGCTTTCACAGGAAATCTTGACAAAAACTGTTTTTAAATAACATCATAAAAATTGGAAATTGTTTTTAATTAGTTAATGTTTAAATTACTGTTCACTAACTGTTTACTTCTGATTGTTGATTATTTAGTATCTGCAAATACTGTCAAAATTATTACTTTAACCTTATGGACTATTTTCTACTTGTTGATTTTTGCGAAAACCTATCAATAAAAATATCAGGATATAAATTATCTTTATCTGAAAAATAACTGGATTTTCTCTTTGAATACTAAGGATCGAGTAGAGACTTTTTTAATAAAAAATTGCATCTAGCCTAGAAAATTATTCGAGATAAATTGACATGATTTTTCAAGTCAGCAAAACTTGATAAAAAAGTTAACTTTTATCAGCAAAATGCCAAAATATTAGGCTACTATTAAGAGTAAATCACCAAGAAAATTGTAAGCGAAATTGCTGAGGTTAGATTCATGGCAACATTAACAGGATTGACATTTGGCGGTAAGTCTTGGACACCTAAATTTGTTACAGAAATTGACAAGGATAAATGTATTGGTTGTGGCAGATGTATTAAAGTATGTGGTTACACAGTTTTAGGGTTGATGGCATTGAATGAAGAAGGTGAATTTGTAGAAGATGAAGATGATGAAGAAATTGAACGCAAGGTGATGGTAGTTGCTCACCCAGAAAACTGTATTGGTTGTGAAGCTTGTTCTCGTATTTGTCCCAAAAATTGTTATTCCCATACAACATTAGACCAGTAATACCTATGGGCATCAACTACAGTCAGTAAGTTACAAGGAGAAAAGAAATTGTTTAACTCCTGACATCAGCATCACTGATTGATGAAAGTTCATTTAGAGGGGAATACTCAATCCTTACCTAACTTTACCTAATTAGTTAAAAAAATATTAAAAATTTTAGGATTAACAAAAACATAGATTTAAACTTGTTAGGGTTCATTACCTTAATGATAAAATTATGGTGATTTTAATGAGAAGTTCACCAAAATCTAAAATCCCATGACTGATTAATTCTGTTGCCATAATTAATCATAAAAAAGGCTAATTGTATATAAATTGGGTTTTTGAGTCAAGGTAAACAGGAGACAAAATATAATTTGTAATATTTTTGTAATATTTGTGAGAAAGATGTGAAAAAAATCTGGAAGTTTACCCAATTTTGATGACTTACAAGTTAGAACGGTAATAAGTAAAAATTGAGGAGTCAGGAGTCAGGAAAAAAGGTGACAGGTGACAGGTGACAGGTGACAGTAAGAAGAGAATGGTATCTCATGTTCAAGAATGAATTTTTCTTCTTCTAGGACCCATACCCGACACCCAACTTCCACTGATAATTGTTAATTGATAAAGAGCAGGTAGTATGCAAAAAGTTCCTGTGTCATTGTGGACACTATTAGCGGGGATGTTCATTGCCCCTATTAGTATTTGGATAGGTCAACATCATCATTTATTACCAGAACAAGCATCACAACAAGCGCCTTTGGTGGACGGCTTTTTTAATGTCATGTTTACCATTGCGATCGCACTATTTTTAATAGTGGAAGGCACAATCTTAATTTTCCTATTTGTCTATCGTCGTCGTACTGGAGACAATAGTGATGGTGTACCGATAGAAGGCAACTTGGCATTAGAAATATTTTGGACAGCTATTCCCAGTGTCATTGTCATTGGTTTAGGTATCTACAGCGTAGATGTTTATAACCAAATGGGAGGTTTAGAACCGGGTACTCATCCTCATCATGTTGCTCATGTTTCTGGTACGGCAATGGCAGCTAGTATGAATGATAATTCTCAATCTCAATCTTTAGCTGCTCCTAATATTGGCATCGGTGCAAGTCCCCAAACTAAAAATAACCCAGCAGACTTGGTAGTTGATGTTAAAGGAATACAATTTGCGTGGTTATTTAACTATCCCGAAACCGGCATAGTTGCTGGAGAACTTCATGTTCCCGTCGGTGCAGATGTGCAGTTAAATTTATCCGCAGATGATGTTATTCATTCCTTCTGGGTTCCCCAATTTCGGTTAAAACAAGATGCAATTCCTGGTGTACCCACAGAACTAAGATTTGTAGCTACAAAACCAGGTGTTTATCCCGTAGTTTGTGCAGAATTATGTGGTGGTTATCATGGTTCAATGCGGACACAAGTTGTAGTTCACAGTCCGGAAGATTTTAATAACTGGTTAACCGAAAATCAGTTGGCACAAAAACAAGAACCACAGCAAATTATAGCAGTCAATCCTGATAATTTATCACCTTCTGAATTTCTTGAACCTTATGTTCAGGAAATGGGAATAAATGCAGAGAATATGCAGTCATTAGTAGAAGAAGGGAATAGGTAATAGGTAATAGGTAATAGGTAATAGGTAATAGGAAAGAAATGATCTGATGATTTATTCTTAATTATCCTGACTCCTGACTCCTGACTCCTGTACGGGCGAAGTAGGGGCGAAGCATTCGGAAAATAACCTGTGATCAAAATTGATAATTTATAGCCCGAATGCTTCGCCCTTACAGGAAAATAGCCTTTTCATAAAATTGATAATTTGTCATCCGAATGCTTCGCCCCTACGACTCCTGACTCCTGACTCCTGACTCCTGACTCCTGACTACTGAAAAACCAAAATCTAAAATCTAAAATCCAAAATCGCATGACCCAAACAGAATTTTCACCCAACATACCACCAGATAATAGTCAACAAAAGACTTTACTGGTTGCCCATACTCAACATCTCCAAGCTTGGAAATGGTATGATTATTTCACCTTTAATATTGATCACAAAGTGATTGGTATTCAATATTTGGTGACAGCATTTATATTTTATTTAATTGGTGGTTTGATGGCCGTGGCTATCCGCACCGAGTTAGCCACACCAGACTCCGACTTACTTGATCCAAATCTGTATAATGCCTTCATGACAAATCACGGAACAATCATGATCTTTCTCTGGATTGTTCCTAGCGCGATCGGTGGTTTTGGTAATTATTTAGTACCCTTAATGGTAGGTGCTAGAGATATGGCATTTCCTAAATTAAATGCCATTGCTTTTTGGTTAAACCCCCCCGCAGGATTACTATTATTAGGTAGCTTCTTTTTCGGTGGTTCTCAATCTGGATGGACAGCTTACCCACCACTAAGTTTAATCACCGCTAACACCGCGCAAACAATGTGGATATTAGCGATAGTCTTAGTAGGAACATCCTCAATTTTAGGATCAATAAACTTCGTCATCACCATTTTAATGATGAAAGTTCCCAGCATGAAATGGGATCAAATTCCTTTATTTTGTTGGGCAATTTTAGCAACATCCATCCTGGCACTTTTATCTACACCAGTCTTAGCAGCAGGATTAATTTTACTGCTCTTTGATATTAACTTTGGCACATCATTCTTCAAACCAGATGCAGGTGGTAACGTCATTATTTACCAACATTTATTCTGGTTTTATTCCCACCCCGCAGTTTATTTAATGATCCTGCCAATTTTTGGGATCATGTCAGAAGTAATTCCCGTTCATGCACGAAAACCGATATTTGGATATAAAGCGATCGCCTATTCCAGCGTTGCTATTTGCGTCGTTGGTTTATTCGTTTGGGTACACCATATGTTCACCAGTGGAACACCCGGATGGATGCGAATGTTCTTCACCATTTCCACATTAATAGTAGCCGTTCCCACAGGAGTCAAAATATTCGGTTGGGTGGCAACTTTATGGGGTGGAAAAATTCGTTTTACCAGCGCCATGTTATTCGCCATTGGTTTATTATCAATGTTCGTCATGGGTGGTTTAAGCGGCGTAACAATGGGAACAGCACCCTTTGACGTTCACGTTCACGATACCTATTATGTAGTGGGACATTTCCACTACGTTTTATTTGGTGGTTCAGTCTTTGGAATTTACGCCGGAATCTATCATTGGTTTCCCAAAATCACCGGCAGAATGATCAACGAAACCTGGGGAAGAGTTCACTTTGCTCTCACATTTATTGGCACAAACTTAACATTTTTACCCATGCACGAACTCGGATTACAAGGAATGCCACGCCGAGTTGCCATGTATGACCCCCAATTTACCAGCTTAAACCAACTTTGCACCATCGGCGCATTCATTTTGGGTATTTCCGTCATTCCCTTCGCTTACAACATCATTAATAGCTGGCTAAAAGGAGAATTTGCAGGAGATAACCCCTGGGAAGCATTGAGCTTAGAATGGACCACCAGTTCCCCACCAATAATTGAAAACTGGGAAGTTTTACCCGTAGTCACTCATGGTCCTTATGACTATGGCCATAACCATGATAAATCATCAGTAACAGAGACTGTAGCTTAAAACTTAGAGGTACGCGAAGGTAAGCAGAGTATTTTAAAACTAATTCTTTGCGCCTTTGCGTCTTTGCGTGAGACAAATCAGAATTTATTAGGAAAATAGCATGACAGCAATTACAACCAGCGAAAATCACACCAGTGAACACGAACAACACCCAGATTTAAGAGTTTGGGGACTATTAACTTTTTTAATTTCTGAATCATTAATGTTTGGTGGATTTTTTGCCACCTACTTATTTTTTAAAGGTACTACCGCAGTCTGGCCACCAGAAGGAACAGAAGTAGAATTATTAGTACCCACCGTTAACACCATCATCCTCGTTTCTAGTAGTTTTATCATTCATTTCGGTGATAAAGCAATCAAAAAAAATAGCGTTGGTTGGATGCGGTTTTGGTACTTCATTACTTTTTTAATGGGTGCAGTATTTCTAGTAGGGCAAGTTTATGAATACATGAACTTAGGTTATGGTTTAACTACCAATGTTTTCGCTAACTGCTTTTATTTAATGACAGGTTTTCACGGACTTCATGTATTTGTGGGACTGTTATTAATTTTAGGTGTTTTTGTGCGGTCTTTCGGTCCCAATCATTATAATTCAATGCAACATACTGGCATTGAAATGGCGGAAATTTACTGGCACTTTGTTGATATAATTTGGATTATTCTTTTTACTTTGGTTTATCTGATGAATGCTTTTTAAGTTGGTAATGGGTAATTGGTAATGGGTAATTATTAACTCTTTACCTTTTACCTGATTATACATCTTTCACAACTGTGAAAACATCATCCAATCACATCCTGAAAATCCTTAAATCCTGGACATCCTGATTCTGACAATTAGCCGTAATTCTGCTATAATCATAATGACTTCAATATAATCGGTGACAGTATAATGATTACCACTGTTGAGCGTCGTTATAGTTTAGATGAATATCGCGCCATTGAAGAAAAAGCTGAAACACGCAATGAGTATCATGATGGAGAAATTGTACCCATGCCAGGAGGATCACTCAACCACAGCCGTATCGGTGGTAATATTTTTGCATTTCTAAAATTTCTGCTCCGTGATAGTCAGTTTGAGCCAATTAATAGTGATTTACGGTTATGGATTCCTGAATATAAACGCGGATTATATCCAGATGTGATGGTTTTTGATGGTGAACCACAATTAAATGAAAATCGCAATGATGAAGTTTTAAATCCTACTTTAATTATAGAAGTATTATCCCCTTCGACGGCAGATTATGACCGACAAAGTAAGTTTAGAATGTATCGTTCAATTAGCAGTTTTTGTGAATATTTATTAGTTGAACAAGACGAAGTTTTTATAGAAAAATACAGTAAACTGTCTCAAGGTTGGTTATTCAGTGATTTTAATAATTTAGAAAAATCTATTTCTTTAGATTCAATTGGGGTTGAATTACCGATAGCAGAGATTTATCGCGGTGTTGTTTTTGATTAGATCCCCGACTTCTCAGATCAATCCTCTAATTCACGATAAAGTTATCAAAGGAGTCGGGGATATTGGAGTTAAAAATATGAGAGAAAGATTATGAAAACCACATTACCAAATTTATCAGAATCTCTCTACAACCAAGATTTTCATCTTTGGGTAGAATCAACTATCAAAATATTACAACAAAAAAGATTTGATAAGTTAGATATCGAAAATTTAATTGCTGAAATAGAAAGCATGGGGAATAATGATAAAAAATCAGTTAAAAGTAACCTGAGAATTTTATTAATGCACTTACTCAAATGGCAATATCAACCAGAAAAAAGGACAAATAGCTGGCGTACAACAATTAAAGAACATCGTAACAGATTAGAGGATGATTTTGCAGATAGTCCTAGTTTAAGGAATTACTATTTAGAAATATTCAATGAATGTTATCAAAAAGCGAGAGACTTAGCTGCTTCAGAAACAGGTTTATCTATATCTGTGTTTCCTGGGGAATGTCCTTTTAATACTGACTTGGTTCTCAAATCTGATTTTTTACCAGAATAAGATGCAGGTTTTTACTAATATTTTCAACACCCAAAATGTGTCTTCTGGGATTATAAGCCAAAACATGGGTTCGGCGTTTCTGTGCATTGATACCAACATTCTCGCATTTAAAGTGGATGTTTGAGTGGTTTATTTGACACACTACCTTTGATTTTGCCACTCTTCAGATGTACGGAATCTGTTCAAAATTCCAATAGGAGTCCTATATTTAGGGGTTGCTGAGAAAGTCTTTCCGTGAGGGCATAGGAGTCAGGAGTCAGGAGTCAGGAGTCAGGAGGAGATTTGAAAATTTCTTTGCCATCTCTTGAAATCCCAAAAAATGCACACTTTTTCCGGTATACCCTTCAAAACCCTTGCACTAATTTCTGTGTTTATCAGCCTGTAACCTTTGATATATCAAGGTTTTAGGTTTATTCAGCAAACCCTATTTATTGTGACATTAATCTCAGTTCAGACTCACTTGGTTAATAATAAATCTTATTATTGACAAAAAAGACAAAATCATAATTTATTATGGGAGAATTACTATCAAAACTGGGTTAATAATTATTTTTGACCAATAATTTCCAATTTCCATAATTTCTGGATTGTCAAAAGCCTACTTAAAATTCCGGCTAATCAATCTAAAATCTAAAATCTAAAATCGAATGACTGGCAGTTTTCTGCTAATGAGTGCAATGGTTAAGCCTGAGAACAACTTGAACACCTTTAAAGAAATTTGCCAAACGTCCAAGCAGATAGAATTTAGCACCATCGCTGCTTGCTGCTATAACAGTCAATATGGCAAACTTCTCCCAGATGCTTTTTACATTCATCTTTCTGCGCTGCATACACTGGATGTCCAACTTCAGCAATATGAAAGTCTAGCTCGCAGTGTCGCACCCCAAGCGGAACTGGCAACAATTGTTAAATTTAGCACGAATAAACCCAAGGTTTCTTACTTATTTTATCCTGATTTTGATACCGATCCTCATCCAGCTTTACATTCTAGTATTCAAGTTGATGTAGAAACTCTGACTTTTAATTTCAGAGATTATACAGATACAGATAATCCGCCTATTCTTCACCGTAAGGAGACTTTTGTTACTCCTGATTATCCTTTGTATGAAGAGTTTGCCAGTTTAACTCGCGCTCAAGTAGCGTTAGGTTTACTCTACAATACTAGGGGTATTGGTACTCGGTTGGGTTGGGAAGAAAAGTTAAAAAGATACGGAGTAGAAATACAGGGACATACTTTAGTTATAACAAAAAATAACAACACAAATAATAATTCAGCAGATTCAATCCCAACAATACCAAAAATTGAAAGACATAAAGCTGCTATTATCCGTCATGATTTTTCTCGACCTTTGCGTTTAGCTTTAGATGCAGGTTTGTTTGGTTCAGAAACCACCTTTTTTGATTATGGTTGTGGACATGGTGGAGATATGCAGCGCATCGCAGATCAAGGTTATGTCAGTAATGGTTGGGACCCTTATTATTTACCAGACGCTCCCCGCATACCTGCGGATATTGTGAATATTGGTTTTGTGATTAATGTGATTGAAGATCAAGGTGAACGTAGGGAAGCATTAATAAAAGCTTGGGAACTGACGCAAAGAGTTCTGTTGGTATCTGCTCAGGTGTTAATATCAGACTCTCAGAAAGGTATAATGGCTTATGGTGATGGTGTGATTACTAAGCGTAACACATTTCAAAAATATTATGAACAAGAAGAATTAAAAGTTTACATTGATCAAGTTTTGGAAGTTGATGCTATTCCTATAGCTTTGGGGGTTTATTTTGTTTTTAGAGATCCTGCGGAAACCGAATTATTTCGCGCTTCTCGTTATCGTTCTCGCGCTACTACTCCTAAAGTGAGAGCTTGTATTCAAAAGTTTGAAGAACATCGAGAATTGTTAACACCTTTGATGAATTTTATGACTGAACGGGGTAGAATACCTGGTAAGGGAGAGTTAGCCCAAGAAGAGGAAATTTGTCAACATTTTAGTAGTTTAAGACGAGCTTTCCAAGTGATTATTAAAGCGACAGACTCAGAAGAATGGGAAGCGATCGCAGATAAACGTCGTCAAGATTTATTAGTTTATTTAGCATTAACAAAGTTTAGTCATCGTCCCAGATTATCAAAACTACCGCCAGCAGTTCAAGAAGATGTTCTAGGATTATATAGTAGTTATAAACAGGCGTGTTCAGATGCGGATCAAATGTTAAAAAGTGTGGGAAATACAGAGTTAATTATTCAACGTTGTCAAGAAAGTAAAATTGGGAAAAAATTAAATAATTCTCTTTGGGTTCACATTTCTGCGTTACAAGCACTTGATCCTTTATTACGATTATATGAAGGTTGCGCTAGTCGGACTATTGGTAGGTTAGAAGAAGCAAATGTGATTAAATTCCATTTGCAAACACCAAAGATTTCCTATTTGTGTTATCCTGATTTTGATCATGAACCTCACCCGACATTATATAGATCAATGAAAATTGATTTACGGGATTTACAAGTTACCTATAGAGAATATGATGTTGATGATGATCCACCGGTATTGCATCAATTAGAAACTTTACTAACTCCTGATTATCCTTTGTATGATAAGTTAGTAAAATTAACGCTTCAGGAAGAGGAAAGAGGACTGTTTGAAAATTGGCAAAGTATTAGTCATCTTTCAGGGTGGCAGAAATGTTTAAAGGAACATTTTACTGTGATTAAGGGATATAAATTATATTGGTGTAAAGATGCTGATCCTTATAAGTTGAAGTTGTTTAAAAATGCTATGAATAATCGGAAAAAAGAGAGAGAAAAGGTGATGGAAGTGGTAGAAAATGGTGATGTTGCGGGGATAGATGGTGAGAGGAATTAGTTGTAGTTTTAGAGGATATTTGAAAAGATGGTTTATAATGAAAAAGTGATTAATGAGGAAATTACAGTATGAGTAATCATAGCAAACAAGTTTATAATTACACCGTTATTCTGGAAAGAGAACAAGAGGGAGGATATCATGCTTTTTGTCCTCTTTTGAAAGGTTGTCATTCTCAAGGAGATACTTTTGAAGAGGCGATCGCTAATATTCAAGAAGCTATTGAATTATATCTTGAAAGTTTAATAGCTGATGGTCAATCTATCCCTAAAGAAGATATTATTGTTAAGCCATTAAGTGTTTTAGTATGAGTATTTTTCCGAGTGTCAAAGCTAAATAATTTATTAAAGTTATTGAAAAAATAGGTTTTTATTTTGATCGTCAAAAGGGAAGTCACGCGATTTACAAGCATAATGATGGGCGTAGAGTTGTGATTCCTATTCATTCGGGTAAAGATATTAAACAAGGTACTTTAATGGGAATGATTCAAGATGTTGGTATGGATAAAGAAACATTATTTAATTTGTTAGGAAAATAAGATTTATTGTGACTTCCAAATTAGAACAGTAGGGTAAGTTAGCGACAGCGTAAAGCACCGAATTGATGATATAATTGAGGCGTTACATTGGGTTTGTAGCTTGTTTTGTGAAAAATTATCACCACCCAACGCACCCTACAGGCTTGATATCATTGTTTCCACCATTAATAAATAGTCATTAGCTATTTTTGGTATTTCATTATTTGTCTCAATAATTATTTCTCCCAGGGTATCATAGGCTATTTTATTAATATCATCAATTAGTAAGCTGGGCATGGTAATATTTCTTTCGGCAATTTTTTTGATCGTATCTTGCAGGTTTTCTTGTGTAGCTATTGCTGTTAATATTTCTATTTGATCCTGAGATATTTTTTCTCGGAAGTTTTGCCATTCTACGTTTCTATCATCTCTCTGATATTGAAATCCTTCATATATTTCAAAAGTGGATTTTAATTGATCTAGTAATTTTTCGGTCTTAGCTATAAGTTCACTGAGTCTGTCCATAGTGTCCATAGTTGAGAATCCATATTTAGGGGTTGCTGAGAAAGTCTTTCCGTGAGGGCATAGGAGTCAGGAGTCAGGAGTCAGGAGTCAGGAGTCAGGAGGAGATTGGAAAATTTCTTTGCCATCTCTTGAAATCCCAAAAAATGCACACTTTTTCCGGTATACCCTTCAAAACCCTTGCACTAATTTCTGTGTTTATCAGCCTCTAACCTTTGATATATCAAGGTTTTAGGTTTATTCAGCAAACCCTATTTAAAAAGACAATTCTTGAAATAACTCTGTCAAAGGAAGATGAAAATTAGGAATCACATCTTCTCCATCAAGACTATCTTCTAATTGTAAAAGCTGTGATGGTTTAGGTTTGCGATAAACTAATACACATTCTTCATCTGGTAATATCACCCATGCTAAACGAGTTCCATTTTCAAAATACTCTACTAATTTATTATGAATTTCCTCAAAAGTATTATTAGGAGATATAATTTCTACAGCTAAATCAGGAGCGCCATCAAAAAAACCCTTGGGTAATCTCTTTAAACCTTGTAATCTTTCTTTATCAATAAAAGCCAGATCAGGGGATCTTTTGTTACCAGTTTTCATTTTAAAAGCAGTGCTAGAATCGCAAGTTATACCAAGTTTATGTTCGCGCACAAAACCAGTTAAAAAATATCCGAGAGTTAGAGCTAAATAACCATGTTCTAAACCTGAATTTGCCACAATAACTAGCTCTCCATCCACATATTCATAAAGATTTCCGTCCTCCTTTAATAACATAAACTGCTCATCTGTCAAAGTTTGATGATTAGCTGAAGGTTGAATTAATTCAAAATTTGTGGTTGTAATTTGTGTCATTAGATTTAACTCCACAGTTAATGATCAGATACCCAACTTCTGATTGATAATATTTCGTAGTGAGGACTTTAGTCCTCAAATGAGGAATAAATTCCTCACTACAAACTAATCAATCATAATAGGAACACAAGCATAATAAAAAATTATACCAAAAATAAAATAATTGTCACCTGATGTTCACTTAATTTTCACTTAATTTTCACCGGGCGATCGCCTCAAACAATTCCCCTAATTCCCAGAAATATCATATCTCCTTCGCCCACTTCACCCAATGCTCAATCCCCTTCTTCGTCGGTTGTCGCACATCACCAAACGTCCAAATATCCCTTTTATGCTGCAATCCATAACTAACATGAATCGGTCTAGTGCTACCATAAAAATACAAAGAATCAAAAGGTAACTTATGCTGTAAAATCCAATCTACCAAACATTCACTAGGTAAATCTGCAATCATAAAATCACAAGCAGCACCCAACCTTTCACAATAATATTTACCATTCTTGTTAATTTCATAACTGATATGCTGATCTAACTTAGGTGCAACCCGACCATTTTTTTCACCCGTCAATGGATCTTTTTTCTCCAAAAACTTCTTTAAATCAGCAGAACAAAAACCATAAGTTAAAATAAACTTGTCCCTGCCGTAATTATCAATAACAGGATCAATGATCAACTTATTTAAATCTTGTAAAGCCGGAATAGTCTCTAGAATATTCTGAGGGAAAGGGTTGATATATTGAGCATATTTTTGATAAGTCTGAGTACAGGTACAAAAATCTTCTAAAGTCAGGTATTTACCTAGTTTCAGTTCTTTCTCATTCATTCCTAGCACCCTTTAGCAAGTAACATCATCATTGTTTACAGCCACACCCTACATAGACCTATCTAATCTATACAACAGAATTTACCCTCTACTGAATTTATATATTGTATTAGCAGAGTAAATATATTAAATAACTTATCGTTTGTGTTAGGACTGCCAATACATGAAGACCTATGAAATAGTTTCCATAACAAGGTACAAATAACTAAAGAAGGATATTCACAGAAGCAATGCAGTTTTTGAACACAATCAACTTTACAGTTCCCCTATTGGCTAATGCCACAGCCACAGAACCCGTAGACAGTTCAATGGTAGTAGCAGCCGTGCTACTGAGTTTAGTAGTAATTTATTTCGCCAGCAAACTGGGAGGCGAACTATCCAACAAAATCGGTTTACCACCCGTTTTAGGTGAACTCGTTGGTGGCGTGCTAGTCGGTACATCGGTTTTGCATCTGTTGGTATTTCCAGAAGGAGGTACAGACAGTTCCAACTCCTTAATTATGACATTCCTGCAAATCACCGCTGGTTTAACTCCAGAAGCAACTCCCCAGGTTTTTGCAGCACAGTCAGAGGTAATTTCAGTTTTAGCCGAACTGGGTGTAATTATCCTGCTGTTTGAAATTGGCTTGGAATCTAATTTAAAAGACTTAATGGAAGTCGGTATCCAAGCTTTTGTAGTCGCAGTAGTGGGCGTAGTAGTACCCTTTGCCGCAGGTACAGCAGGTTTAATGATCATCTTTGGTATCAGTGCAGTACCCGCAATTTTTGCCGGTGCAGCTTTGACAGCTACCAGTATCGGTATTACCTCCAAAGTGCTATCAGAAATAGGAAGGTTAAATTCCAAAGAAGGCCAGATAATTCTCGGTGCAGCGGTAATAGATGACGTATTGGGAATCATCGTTTTAGCCGTAGTTGCTAGTTTGGCCAAAGATGGCGCAGTAGATGTAAGCAACGTCATTTATTTGATCGTGAGCGCCACAGCTTTTCTGATTGGTGCAGTCATCCTGGGTAACATTTTCAATAAAACCTTTGTAGCGATCGCCGATCTACTCAAAACACGCGGTGGAGTAGTTATCCCAGCGTTCATTTTCGCCTTCATCATGGCCTACATTGCTGATGTCATCAACTTAGAAGCAATTCTGGGAGCATTTGCAGCAGGTTTAGTTCTTGAAGAAACCGATAAACGCAAAGAACTACAAAATCAAGTTCTTCCCATTGCGGATATGCTAGTTCCAGTTTTCTTCGTCGCCGTCGGCGCAAAAACCGACTTAGGAGTTTTAAACCCAGCTATTCCCACCAACAGAGAAGGTTTAATTATGGCAATCTTCCTGATCACAGTCGCCATTATTGGTAAAGTGATCACAGGTTTGGCCGTATTTGGTCAACCAGGTATTAACCGTTTAGCCATCGGTGTGGGTATGATTCCCAGAGGTGAAGTAGGTTTGGTATTTGCCGGTGTTGGTGCAGCTAGTGGCGCTCTCTCAAAACCACTAGGAGCAGCAATTATTATGATGGTAATTCTTACTACCTTCTTAGCTCCTCCTTTGTTAAGATTCGTTTTCCCCGAACCAAAAACCGCCGCTACCGTAGATGGTGCTACTGATCCATCATTAATCGGGAGCAACAGCAAATGATGGCAGAATGGAAATCACCTCAAATTCTCAGGAGAGTCTGAATAAGTAAAAGCAGTCTTTGTCCGGTTTGTGCTTGTCCATAATCAACTATGGACAAGTATCTTTTGACCAATTTTTTCCATGACCCTGAAACGAGACGCAAGCCCCAGGCTTTTAGACATGGGGATAAGTCGATAGGGACTTTAGTCGCATTAAAGCGATTGATGGGCTTTAGCCACATTCAAAATTGTATAGAATAATTCATCCAATCTTGATTAAAACTTCATGTTATTATACAGGACAATATCGAAAATCAGAAAAATGTCTA